>CALCCH010000414.1 GCA_937899855.1 uncultured Saprospirales bacterium
GCCCTCGCCGCGGCGGCCATCTTACTCCTCCTCCTGATCCGTACACCCGATAACCAATCGCTGTACCCCGACTACTACCAGCCCTACGAGCTCAGTCTCAACCTGCGCGATACCTCCCCCAATGCCGATCAGACCCAAGCCCTCCGCCAGTACCGCGAAGGCAACTACGCCGCCGCCCTCCCCCTGTTCGAACGGCTCGCCGCCAGCGAGCCCCAACAAAGCCAGTACCAGATGGCCATCGCCATCTGTCAGATCGAGCTGGGCCAAACCGCCGCGGCCCAAAGCCGCTTGCAACAACTCTACGACTCCGGCGATCCCTTTCTAGTCGACGAGGCTGCCTGGTACCTGGGGCTGATGGCCCTAAAGGCCGAAGACCTCTCCACCGTTCAGAGCTACCTCCGCCCACTGGCGGATGATCCCCGCGCCGATCACCACGGGGCCGCCCGTGATTTGCTGGATACACTCAAGTAGAGCGCCCCGACGGATTTATCCACGGCCTCATCCATAACCACCAATAAAAAATTCCCGAACGCCTTATGCCCTCGGGAATTTCGTATGATATCAGATAAATGGATCGAGCCTAAGCCCAATCCTTAAAAATCCTTCTTTACCATTTTGTGGAAAAATTGGTGCTGGCCATCGCTGATCGAAAAGAAATAAAGCCCGGCCCCCAGGTGTTCTGTGGAAATGGTCTTCAATCGCTCACTCGTACCAGCTGGTAAAAAGGTCTGATGTACCAACTGCCCATCGGCTCGGTAAATTTCCAGGTTCCATTGCGTTTCCATCGCTCCCTGAATATCCAATATCACCTCCGAACCAAAGGGATTGGGACTCAATTGGCTACTCCACGCGATTTCTTCCGGTCTGGCCTCCGGTCGCTGACGCAGCCCGATTTCATCTTTGTCGACTTCACAATCAAAGCACAAGAGTTCTTCGTAAATGGGATCTTCCAGGGCGGTACAGTTGGAGTTGGGGCAATCAAAGCAGGTTTCGCTAAAGGTGGAACAGGCGAAGATACCACTGGGGCTGCTGTAATCGTGGATGGGATACAACTCGTAATCCCCCGAACCATCGAGGAGGGGAGTCACCAGTTCGATTTTGATATCAGCCGTTTTGATCGTACTGCTGGCACCATTGACACCCTTGCAGATGAAAGCGCTGAGGTCGAGTACCACCTCGATATTGGCGTGGTAAAGCGGGTCATTGGTGGGTTGTACGGTGGGGTCGTAAGCGAAATGCTCAAAGGGACCGACCAACTCCAATAATCCTTCATCCTTGTTACTGAGCCGCAGGTAAAGGCCCGGGGTGTTTGCGGGCAAGAGGTAGTCACCATTGCCGTTGATTTGGGAGAGGTGGGTGACCAGGACCTGAGTGGTAAGGGTCAATTCCCCCAGCTCATTGAGCTCAATGGGTAGCGTGTTAGCGGGACAGGAGTAGGGGGTAGAAAAACCAGTACCAATGATAACGTGGCAGGCCTTGATCAACTGAACGACGCTTTCCGATTCGTATTTCGGGCTTGGTGACTTGGTACTGCTGGATAAGGTGATGAACAAAATCAGGCTTACAATAGGAATAGCAATTAGTTTTTTCATGCTTCTTTGATTTTTGAATGCGTATTAACAATGGTAATAAATCTTAGGTTGTGTCTCATAAATGCTTTTGGAGGAAGGTGGTCCAGATTTTGGTTCTCGTCGAGCCTCCTTTCGAGCGGACACCGTCCGAAGCGAGGGAACCGCTTGGCGGATGGGTGGCCTGGTTCTAAAGATGGATCAGATTCACCGTTGGGTATTTATAAGACACAGCCTAGTCTGGCACACCGGTTGGTGAGTCCAGGTTTACTTAGCTGGCAAATAAGGCTGGTTGAAAAAGAAAGCGTGAATTGCTAAAGAAGAATTGCTCCCAGATACTTGGAAGATGGCATTGGCTTGTTTCAGTTTCAACTGCTTTATTCAACTCCAATTTGCAAATTATTTGGCTACCGCGCAATACCGTACCCCCGATAGCCGGATGGAAGAGCAATAGCTACGCTTTATCGGACCATGATGGGGGTCAGGCCACCGTGCCCCTTGCCATCTTTGAGCAGATCATTTTCATCCGTATTGGGGTCGGCCGTCCAGTAGCCATCAATGATGTACTTGTAAACGTACCGCCCCTTGGGCAGCTCAATTTTACATTCCCATCCGTCTTCCGTTTGGTACAGGGGCGTACCGAACATGTTCCAATTGTTAAAATCTCCGACCAAGTAGACTTGCCGAGCGTCCGGATAACCCGCCAAGCGAAAGGTCGTATTTCCCGACCGGCTGGGATTGGGGGAATTGAACTTTTTCCGTGGCAGTTGAAAGGATTCCTGAGCAATTTTATACGTCAGGTAGGCGATCAATTTGGCATTGTGTTCCTGGTCCTTGGGGGGGACGTATTCGTAGACATCCATATTGGTGTGGTGTATGGCGCTCCTATAATCCAAGGGGTCTTGGATGAATTGGAAGGCGGGTACATTAAAGTAGTCAAATAGCTCGTGGTCGGTCTGATTGGCATTTTGTATCGTCAGCGTTTGGCTGAGGTCAAAGGGCTCCAGGTATTCTGAAAAGTGAGCGGCAACGTCCTCGTTACCATTTAGGTAAACACCTCGAATCATCCCCGCACCATTATCCAAATTCAGGTAAGCCGATATTTTCTCTTGCTCCTTTTTGGTCTCCCCGCTTTCAAAATCGCCCACGAGTTCGCTAACGTATCTTTTGGAACCAGCAAAGACTTGTTCCTCTCCCCCCCAAAGGATCAGGCGAATGGTGCGCTTGGGCTTTACTTCCAGCTCGTTGATCATTCGGAAGGCCTCCATCATCACCGCACAGTTAGAGGCATTGTCCACCGCCCCGGCTCCGGCGTGCCAGTTGTCCAGGTGGGCACCGATGAGCACCAGTTCTTCCTTCAGGTTTTCGTCCGAGCCCTCAATTTCTGCGATCAGGTTGACATTGTACTTGGGGTCTTCAAAAAATTTGGTCTTTAAGTTCAACTTGATTTTGGGCTGGATGCCCAGTTCCATCAAGCGGATGATCCGCCCAAAGTGTTCGTTGCTAAGTACAAAAGAGGCCAGCGGTTTGGGGTCTTCTTTTTTGACGAAAGAGGGTACCGTCCGGTTTCCATCCGCGTGTAAAATGCCGTAGGGAAAATTACTCGGCTCCACAACCGCAATGACGCCCTGTTGTTTGCAAAAATCAAAAAAGGCCGCCCTTTCCTTCTTGATCCGGGCCCGCATTCCAAACACGTCAACCGTAGACCTTCTGCTGTGATAGCCAATGATTAAGTCATTGGGGTCGGGATTGGCAGTGGCCCGGGTGAGCGTCATCTCATCCAGTCGCCGGGACATCTGGTGCTCTACGTTCGATACCGGATAGTAGTAGCCTTTGACCAGCACCACCTTACCGTTCAAGTCCTCTTCCAACTGATAGATCTCCGCAAAGGAATTGATGAGGATGGGCGCTCCCTCCTGGATACCGTCGGTGGAAGTGGAAAAGGCCAGCGGATAAGCCATCAGTGGGGTATAGTTGGGTTCGGATAGCTCCATACTAAACGCTTCAATGGCCCAACCAACGTGATTGTTGTCAAAGGATTGCAAGGTCACATTGGGGATTCCCCACTCCTCCAGTTGTGCTTTGATCCACCGTACGGATTCGTAGTATTGGGGTGTCCCAATCAATCGTGGTCCGTACACATCCGATAGGTAACTCACGGAGCGCATGATGCTTTGCTCCACCGAGTCGGTGCTTATTTGCCGGAAAACACTTTCGTCCGTACTGACTTTGGGGGCTTCGGGAATGAGTCTCATATTGCAGTGAGGGCAAAGGCCAGCCGCTGCAAAAGTTAAGGTGTCACAATCCATATTGCAGGGAGGGCAAGCATACTGCCCCAGTAGGTGTAAGGGTAAAAAAAGTATCGTGATGATGCAGCCGTAGATATTCATCCTCTCTTTATTTTTATCTGACTTATTTATGCTTTAGTTTACGTTTTAAAATTTCGGATTATTTTCCTTGGGTAGTAATTAGAAGCCATCTCAAAAATATCCTTCGAGCTGCGGCAGGGTCATTTTCGCCCCT
>CALCCH010000415.1 GCA_937899855.1 uncultured Saprospirales bacterium
CAGGGGTGGAAGTGGTGGGCGGCGGGGTGGTCAAAATCGAGGAGGGCGGTGGTGACTTGCCCGCAGCGTTGTCCGAGTTTTTCGAAGAGGGCGGTGGGCCGAGCCGGACGTCGGGCCCAGACTTGGCCGTCGAGCCAGCGGTGGAGGCGGAGCCAGCGAACCTGGCCCGCTGCGTCGCGGATGCGGCGGGCGTACCGTCCGTCGGTACCGGGCAGAACCCGGGCCAGGGGCAGCTCGGGGGCCCGTTGGGCGAGGTGCAGCAGGGCCTGGTTCTGGAGGTCGATGTTGCTTTCGCTGGCGGCGGGGCCACTGATCTTGAGCAAGTAGGCCGTTCCCGTGGTTTTGGTCCGGAGGTGAAAATTGAGGTCGTGTTCTCCGGGGAGGGGCTGGGCGGTGACGTCGAGCTGAAAGTGTTCCCGCGCCAGGGCGATGGCCCATTGGCAATTGGGATTTTGGGAGGGGGGAGGGGTAGGGGACGCAGCCATGGTGCTTGGATTTGGTGGTAAATAGGGGCAATCGGTGGGATGACCAGCCGAGAGAAAGGTAGTCATTTGCCGGGCCGTTTGCCCCATGCGGGCGACTAAAAATATTGGGTATTTTCGATGGGTAGTATTTTTTTTACCCTTTTTTGTCGTTACTTTTGTGGATTGAAAAACGATGTAAAAACGAGCGCCTCAGGCGACATTGTTTTTGCGTGGTTCGGAAAAAATTTAATCACTTCAAAAAAAAGAAGTCTATGAGCAAAGCAAAGCACGGGGCAAACAATGGAATGCCTACGATGATGAAGCTGTCCATCTAGTTGAGAGACCTGGCCTTCCTAGATATCATGGGAACAATGGTCTACTCCATGGTGGGAACTAAAAAAATCGCCTACGTCCGCTCGGACGAATTACTGAGTAAGTACCAAGGCATGATCCAAGCCCGCGAGGCCTTTAAGGTAAAAGCCGACTCCTGGCAAACCCGGATCGACACCCTCAAAAATGAATTCGAAAGTGCGATGAAAGCCTACGAAGCCTCCATGCCCGAGTTGAATAAGCGGGAGCGCGAAGACGAGGAAAACAAGTTGCGTCGTCAGCAGGAGGACCTCGTCCGCTACACCGAAGCGATCAGTCAACAGGCCGAAGAGGAGGATGCTAAAATGACTCAGGGCGTACTCAACCAGGTCAACAGCCTGATCGAGATGTACGGTAAAAGCAATGGTTACGACATCATCTTTGGGGCCAACGGTAGCGGCAATATCGTTTACGGCGTCGAAGCTGTCGATATTACCAACGAAGTGCTCATCGCCTTAAATCGCGATTATGAGGGCTCCTAACCTGGGCGTCGTCCTGATTTTGCTTTCGCTGGCCGTGGGGTGGTGGTCCTGTACGACCTCGGTACAGTCGTCCGAGGAGCTGCAGGACTACGTACGCAACGAAAGAAATGGCCTGCAACAGGGCAAGACCTTCGGACCGGTAGAGGTACAGGTGACCTACCGCCCACCGGACCTTTTGGCCGCTCAGGAAATGCGGGGGCAGGAAGGAAACGACGTTTTGCTGGATAGCCTGCGTAGGGGCTACGGTAAGTTTGCCCACTTTGTGCTCAGTCTCTCGGCGGGGGGCAAGGAGGTGGAAACCTACAACCTACAGAGCGGCTTTGGCGATCGCGTCACCACCCTGGCCTTCGGTATGAAGGAATACGTTTACCTACTCACCAGCCAACGCGATACCATTCCCGCGGCGGATTACTTTTACCAGCGGACCTACGGCGTCGGTGGCGCTTCCGAGCTCCTCTTCGCATTTGATCGCAGCAAGATCGAGGCGACCGACTGGTTCCAGTTTGTCGTCGATGAGTTTGGCCTCGGCGTGGGCAATACCCGTTTTCGTTTTGAGGTAGGCGATCTCGCCAAGACGCCTCAGATCGAGTACCAGTAAGTGGCGTAGTGCTCCGTAAATCCAACCGGGACGTAATGCGTCGGGGGAAAACAGCTTACGTTGAAAAAAATTATTTCGTGTGTAGGAGCGCGTTTAAAATTGATTTGGTCAATTGTTTAACCAAATCAATTTTTTTTTCCGAAAAAGTTTGGGACAGTTTCGTCTGAATGAAAAAATTAATACATTTGCATTGTAGGATTTGAAAAGTAGCAAACCAAACAACTTCAAAAAACCTAAATTAAGCTATATCAAAAAACTAGTTTCTCAAATCAAATTAGTTCCCACTAGCTTTCACTCTGAAGTGCTGTTATTTCAAAATAATAAGTAAGGAGGTGTATCCTTTAGGTATCTCTCCCAACGGACAACTAGTTTACTTAATCTTAACCTTTGTATAGGCCATCTGCTGTGGTATCGTACGGAGTCCTTGTGGGCTCGGTAGGGATAATCCTTTGTGTAGATTATCGGCCCAGTTACTAATTCCGCTACTTGGACCACTAGGTAGGCTGTGGGAATTCGGTTCTCGACGGTCTTCAAACTGGTGTACACCAAGCTAATCGATTTAGCTTTCAGTCTTCCCAACAATGGTATTGCCATTGCTTGGGATAGTAATCATATGTCAATCATTAATGTTGTCAACCAAAACATTACCATTCATGTCTCGCAAAAAGCAACACCTTCGGATTGCCGCAATGTTTTGCCTCGTCACTTTCCTTCAAAGCCTGATCCTACCCAGTGTAGCCCTGGCTTTGACTTCGGGGCCCACGGCTCCCGAGACGACCAGTTTTGAACCCGTCGATGCGACCGATATGGTCAATTTGAATACGGGTAACTTCACTTATAATGTGCCGCTCTTGGAAGTTCCCGGGCCGGAAGGGGGCTATCCTCTGTCCCTGGCTTACCACGGTGGCGTCAAACCCCTAACGGATGCCTCCTGGGTTGGTCTGGGCTGGAGCATGTCTCCCGGGGCGATCAACCGGATCGTCAATGGCTGGCCGGACGATCACAAGAACGTGGTCCGTTCCGTCACGGATTACTGGTCGGGAGGAGTCAACCAATCCTTTTCCGTTGGTGTCGCAGTGGGTCTGCCCTCGGGGGCAGCCTCTTTGGGTTTGGACATTTCCGTCTCCCACGATACGTACCGGGGTTTTGGTGGTGACGTTGGTCTTTCCGCCAGTTTTGGAATCGGTGGTAAGGACAGTCCCTTTAGTGCCTCGGTTGGTGTAACCGCCGGAAGCTCCGGTTACGGGGCCAACGTCGGTCTGGGCTACACCACCAAAATGGGTGCTACACTCGGGGTGGGCGCTTCCATTCATTCCGAGGGCGGCGCCTCGCTTGGCGTCAGTGCCCGTATGGCGCGGGCAAGCATCGGTGCCTCGCTCTCTTCGCGCGGTCTGCGGCCCCGGCTCAGTATTGCGGGCAACAGCATTCCCCTAGTCAACAACAACGCCGGAAGGATTTCGACCAGTACCGGCGGGTTTAATTTGCCCATTCCCATCAAGCCCGGTATCTGGCTCAACGTAGGCTACAGCTACCACCGCTACTGGATGCTCGAAAAAGATCAGGTACAAACCTACGGCACGCTCTACGCCCGCGATAGCTACACCTGGTCCGAACCCACCAGCAATGCCGTCAATAGCTCGGGACCCACGCAGGAATCCATGGATTCTTACGCCCTGCTTGAGCCCGGAGCCAATAATGGCGTCACCAACCCCGACAAGCAGTTGGGGGGGAGTTTTCCCAGCTACGACGCCTACCAAGTGTCGGGCCAGGGCATTAGCGGGAGCATGCAGCCCTACATTTTTGAGAACGGTAGCCTCTTCCGCAAGCGCTCGAATAAGGTAAACTCCGGTGGTGGAGTAGATGCCATCAATACCAACTTTGGTATCGATGAAAAGATCAAGCGCACGCCCAACTTCCGCTTCCTCAACGATTTTTCCAACACCATGAATATGGGGAGCATCGGCAGCTCGAACCTTAGCTTTAGCAGCAACTTCAACCTGTTTTCCAGCTCCACCTTCAATACGCCCAATCCCAGTGCCAGCGCTCCTTCGGGTTACCCCGCGGGCTTTGAGTACAGCGCGTCCGAATCCCACCTCTCGGGCTCTAAGCACATCGAGACCTTTAAGAATTCGCAAATCGCCGATGCGATAAGCGGGAATTACAGTGTCCCAGGCTTGTCCAATTACAAGCAATTATCCGTCAATGACCGCCGGGAATTTGTCGTCACCGAAGAGAACATTGAAGACCAAATCGGTGCTTACGCGGTGACCAACGAGAACGGGATGACCTACCACTACACCATTCCGGTGTATACCTACGGCGAGCACTCCGAGTCCGTCCGCACCAATCCCAACGGTAGCGTTTCCCAGAACCTTCAGGACAACCCCCATCCCTACGCCTACACCTGGCTGCTGACGGCCATCACCGGGCCGGATTATCAAGACCGGGGAGCTGGGGGAGACGGTGAAGCCGCCAATGGCATCGTCGACGACAACGACTGGGGCTACTGGGTATCTTTTGAATACGGCAAGTGGACGGATGATTACCAATGGCGGACTCCCAGTGTCGGGGAAACCCGCGACATCTACGATAACGTAAAGACCTTCTCCAGTGGCCACAAGCAAATCTACTACCTGGACGCCATCAAAACTCGGAGCCACACGGCGCTTTTTGTCAAAGAAATTCGCAACGATGGAAAAGGGGTATCGCACTGTGCGCTGGGTGGTTTTGACTACGGTGAGGAAACCGATTTGGAATATGCCGTCCTCGAAAACTGTGGCAATTACACCGAGCTGTGTATCCAACGCTACTACGTCGAGACAACCGTCACTAGCGTGATGAAGCTCAATGAAATCCTGCTCTTTAAGAATTCGGATTTTAACGGGACCAACTCCGGGCTCAATACCCTCCGCAGCGATGGTCCCGAAACCTATTCCCAAACTTACTCCCACGACTTCGACGGCTTGAGCGGTTGCCTGAGTCCAGGCTGCTCCTACAATTACCTGGCGGGTAACTTTTGGGAGACGAAGTACCACAACGAAGAACTGGTGATCGACGCGGATGACATGACGGCGAATAGCAGCCTGGTGGCCAAGGCCATCCGCCGCATCCAACTCAATACGGATTACTCGCTCTCGCCCCACACCCCCAACAGCTTCGCCAACTCCGGGGTATACCAAGATAATCCCTCGATCCCCAGCAACAAAACGGGTAAGTTGACCCTCAACTCCGTTACCTTCAAGGGCCAAGCCAACACCACGGTCATGCCACCGCTCAATTTTGTTTATGACATCCCCGCGGTGGGACCCCGCAACTGGCAGATCGATAATCTCGGGCTCAAAATTTTTGGTAATGCTGGCTTGTTCCCAGGGTCCATCGTCAAGGCTACCTACAATGGAACGACCTACTACTTCCGCGTCAAGCAACGGATCGTCGCACAGTTTGGCAGCGAGACCTTCGCCTACGAATTACTCGGACCCAATACGCCCCCGAGCTTCGTTACCGGCTCGGGTTTGGTAAAGACCAAAAACCCGCCCTTTACCGATGCCAAGTACGATTACTGGGGCTACTACAAGTCTGACTTTGAAGGCAGTGCTGGTACCAACAACACCAGTAAAGCGCGTGCTCCCAGCGATGACTCGGCCGACCACGTCGACGTCTGGTCGATGCGGGAAGTTGAAACGAGCCTGGGAGCTAAAATCAAGGTTGACTACGGCCACAAAGAAATTTCCAACAATGTCCTGAAGTACGATAAGGATGTCTACAACATCAAGTCCATCGACGCGCCAAATTGGAACATCCAGACTACCTACGGCAGTGGCTTTGACTGTGAGGTCGAATTCCTGGACAACTTTAACCTCAACGAAGCCTTCTCGGTCAACGAATACGTCGGAATTATGTATCCAGCGACCTACTCTACCGATGCCAATTTCTCGGGTACGACCTTCAACAACAACTGGTCGATCGAGAAGCGGACGGCCCGAGTTACGGCGATCAATTCCAACACCATCGATCTGGAGGTACAGTTTGATCCAACGCCCGAGCATACTTGTGTGTCGAACGTCAGCTTGCAAACTGGTCAGAATATCTACGTCTACATCGGGGAGTTCGGACACGTGGAGAGTAGCAACAATGGGGAGATGGTGATCGGTGATGGGGTACAAGTTGACGCCATTACCATTGAGCAGAGTGATGGGGATGAGCGAACCACCCACTACAACTACAGCAATGGTACCACCACCTACGAACCCGTCGGCTTCGACGATCAAAAGGCGGCTTACACCTTCAATGGTTACGGTACGCCCTGTCAGTACGACTGGTACCGCGATCAGTACGTGGGCAACCTCTTTGAAGACCTCTTCTCCATTGCCCGGGAGGTACCCGCCCCCGGAACGATGTACGAGGTGGCGGAGGTTTCCGAATCGGTCAACGGAACGACCATTCCTGGCAAACGGCGCTACCAATTCCGCGTATTTGACTCCAATATGGTGAAATACGTTGCTACCACGACGACCAATCGCAGCTCGGGAATGAAGTCGCGGGCCGTCACCCTGCACGACAAAACGGCGCAGGTAGGCAATCTGGTCAGTATGGAGCATTATAACAGCGAAAATCAGTTGATCTACAAGACGACCAATAATTACGTCGATGAGAATTTGGTAACCAGTTCTACGGAGTACGAAAACGATTACGATAGTCAAGGGGTGATCGAACAGGCCTTCAACGAAATTCGCTTTACCTACGGAGGCAGCTTCAGTAACCTGGGCTGGTCGGTGATGAGTAAGCGCATCGAGTATCCCTCCATCCTCAAGAGTACCGTAGAATTCAATGATGGCATTTCCCTGACGAGCTACAATCGGAAGTACGACTTCTACTCGGGCGAAATCATCGAAGTGGAAAAAGAGGATGGCTACGGCTTACACTATCTGACGCGAACGGTACCGGCTTACCTCAAGTATCCAGGGATGGGACTCAAGAGCGTCTCCAACTTCGATCACATGTTGACTCAGAAGACCGCTTCCTATACCTATCGCTCGAACGGCAGTGGTACGACCCTGGGCAATCCGCTGGCCGCCTCGGTCACCACCTGGAATGAAGATTGGAAATACCGCGAATTGCAAAGCAATGGCGAATACCTCGACGGTACCAGCGTAGATACCCGTCGCGCCTGGCGGAAGCACAAGACCTACGTCTTCAAAGACGAAACCAATCCCGATGGTACCTTTAAGAATTGGAACCCGAGTGGCTCCTCCGATTTCAACTGGGCCAATCCCTCTAGCCAGGCCATTCCCTGGTTGCGCACCGGAGAGATCATGCGTTATGACCGCTACTCCAAAGCGCTCGAAGAGCGGGGCATCGACGACGTATACGCATCGGTCAAGATGGGGTACGACCAGACCCTGCCCATCATCACGGCTACGCCGGCTCGCTACGTAGAATTTGCTTACTCGGGAGCGGAAGACCATATGGGATCGGTCAACTACTTCGGTGGTGAGGTCCGGGGCCCCAGTGCCAGTGCGCTGGACAACACCCGGGCCCATACGGGGGAGTACTCCGTTCGCCTCAACGCAAGTACCCGGTACGGGATGAACTATCAGATCTACGTGGGTCCGTACTTTGACACCCCCATCGGCAATCAAATTGCGCGTCAAAAGTACGAAGCTCGCGTTTGGATTCACGAGGACAACATCTCGACGGGCTTCAATTACCTGTATTGTAATTATAAGGACTTCAACAATAATAGCCTGCTGTGGCAGGGGGCGAAAATCAGCGATGCCACTACGATCAAGGCTGGCGAATGGTACATGATTCGCCTACCCATCGACCTGACCCTATCCAGCCTGGCCAACTGTATCAAGATTGATATTGGAACCTGGGTCCCCAGCATTGCGGGGAATACCTACTTCGATGATTTCCGCTTTGCACCGGTGGAAGCTGCCGTCACCAGTTACGTCTACGATCAAAAGACCGATCGCGTGACCTACGTACTGGATCAGGAGCACCTGTATACGCAGTACGAGTACGACCAGGCGGGCCGCTTGACCCGCGTGTACCGCGAGACCACGGACAACCCTACGGGTAAGCGCTTGGTTTCGGAAAGCGAGTACCACTATAAGCGTCCCTTTTAATTAAAAAAACAACCAGTCATGAAATACTTCCAGTTTTTTGTCCTCTCGGCTTTGCTCCTGCTGCCCGGCTTGTTGCTTGCCCAAGCGGTTCCTCGGGTGGAGGCCCCCAGCCCGGAGGCGCTCGCCGTCGACGCTGCTCCTGCCCGCCTCTTGCCGGCCAAGCAAGTCAGTCTCTTGTACGAGATCGAAGCGTCCGAAATGGATAAGTTTGACGAACAACAAGTCACGGACGAATTGATGGCCGACGGCTCGGTGGATCAGACCTACCGGCTCCGAGTCTTACTGCACCTGTTTTCTACGGTTAATGTGGCCAAGATCCACGTCAACATTGGTACGAGCCCGGGCGGTGCGGACGTGGCCAGTCATCAGTTTAATTTTGACGAATTGACGGGGGAAGGGGCAACCTTTAGCTACGCCCGCGATGGAAAGACCATCGTCCTGGGTATGGGGCAGGTCCGAGTCCCGTCCGGCTACTACGCACAGGTGGTGTTGGAGGCGGCGGATGGCCAGCGCTCGGAAGCCCGTTACGTCGGACCGCAACAATAAGTTAATAAGTGGCTAATCAAGATTAAGATGCAGCAATCAAGAAAACACATCCTAGTTTTTTGGGGGGGGCTAGTGCTCCTGTTCCTGGCCTCACCGCTTTGGGCTCAGCAGGAGGGAACCGCCGTGGTTCCAACCGATATTAGCCCCCTTTTACCCCCCGCTTCGCTCACGCTATTTTTTGAGCACGATGATGTCGCTCCACCGGAGCCAGAGCTGAAGGGAGAGGATGGCGATTCGGAATTCTCTCCCTGGACCCCCGAGATGGAGAGACAACTGGTAAAGCTTCAACTCGTGATGCAACTCTTTTCGGGAGCTGAACCGCTCCGGGCCGTACACGTCAAAATTGGCAATAGCCCGGGAGCCAGCGATGTCTTGGAAAAGACGTACCAACTCGATCAGCCCGAGTCGACACAGGGATACGAGGTGATTCGCGATGGAAAACACCTCCAAATCAATTGTGGGGAGCGCCAGGGAATTGCCCGACTTTACGCCGAAGTCGTCTTGGAAGATCGTTTTGGCCAACGCTCCCAACGGAAACAATACACCCCGTTTTGAGCGGTTTGGGACAGCACTGGAATCCAGTTTTTACGAAAGAAAAGATCATGTCAAATCACAAAATCGTCCTTTCCTATTTGCTCTGCCTAGGGCTGTCGCTAGGAGCACTGACCGAAAGCTGGGCCCAAATGTCCCAACAACGGCCAGTGTGGGCCCTGGACGATGGTACCCA
>CALCCH010000416.1 GCA_937899855.1 uncultured Saprospirales bacterium
GGTGGCCAGGGCAAGGTCAAAAAATTTATCAAAAACAAACGGGTCATCAAGGACCAACTGTTTCCCACCCCCTTCCTTTTCCAAATGATTCAGGAGCAATCGGGTACCGACTGGCGCGAAATGTACCAGGTGTTCAATATGGGGCACCGCCTGGAAGTGTACGTCGCGGCCGCTGCAGCACCGGCCCTGATTGAAATCGGCAAATCCTTTGGGATCGATACCCAGGTGGTGGGAAGGGTAGAAGAGGCGACGGGGGAATCCGTCTACATCGAGAGCCCTTACGGCAATTTTGAATACTAAGCTCCCGCGTTCTGACCATCTCCTGAGCTTTACCGCGTCATCCCTTGCTTTGCGGATCGCGCCATTTACAAACCGATTGGCAAGTCCGAACCGCTCCGCAAAAACATGAGACGTACCCTCCTGATGCTCACGCTTTGCTGCTGTTGTCAAATGCCTCCGCTGTGGGGGCAATCCCCGAGCACCGATTCCGCCGTCGGTGAGCCCACGCGCCTCAGTGGCCAGGTCGCCAACGCTACCGACGCGGCCATCCAAATCCGCTTTTTTACCGACCACCTCTCCCTCGATGAGCAATCCTTCGACGTTCCCATCGGCCCCGATGGTCGCTACGCCCTACAATTCCAGCTGAATACTCCGACGGTGGCCTTCCTCAGCTACTACAGCGTCGAAGTGCGCTTATACCTCGAGCCTGGCGACCAATTGCGGATCGACTTCAACGCCATGAATGCCCGGGGCAGTCTCGCTTTTTCCGGCCGGGGAGCCTTGCACAATCGCTACCTGCACCAAATTGATCAGGCCTACCGCCGTTGGAACAACCGCGCCATTCTCTACGAGATTGCCCAGCGCGAAGCCCTCGACTTTCGCCAGTGGTTGGACCGCCTCCACCGTCAAAAGTTGACCTACCTCCGCGAATACGACGACCGGAAGACCTTTAGCCCCACCTTCGCCCGCTTCGCTCGGGCCGACATCGACTACTGGTGGGCCTACCAATTGCTGCGCTTCCGGGTGGAGCACGCCGTGGCCAATGGTCAAGCCGGCCCCCTGGAGCTACCGGCCGAATACTATGACTTTCTCAACCGAGTCTCCATCAGCAACGACGATGCCCTACTCAACCAAAATTACCGCTACTTCTTGGAGCAGTACCTGGCTTTTCGCCGAGAAAACCGTGGGCGACAAATGCCGAGCAACTTTTACAATCAAACGCTCCTCGTCGAAATTCCCAGCTTGTTGGTGCTGGAGCGTCCCGACAAGCCACCGGTACTCGCCGAGGTCCGCCGGGGCGATCGGCTAAAGTACCTGGAGGAGCGTAGCGAGACCAGTACCAAGGTCCTGATCGGGGAGGAATTGCGGGAGGGCCACTGGCACAAAATCCGTACGGTCGACGGGGTGGAAGGTTGGATCATCGGAGTGGGCATTCGTTTTGAAACCGTGGATTCTGCCTACGTCCAGCGTCCTGATGCCTACGACGGAGCGGCGCTTCACCTCCGTGGGGCCGCGCTGGAATACGTCGTTGCGAGCAAACTGTACTGGCGCTCACACGTGGAGAACAATGCCGTCTTTCTTGCGGAGTTGCGGGACTTTATAGCGCGGACCCAGCTACCAGAATACCGCAAACGACTGGAGGTAGCCCTGGCGGAATTGACCCCCAAGCCCTCGCCCTCCGCAGCGGATTCGACCCAAATCAACTACGGCGCCAGCCACTACCTGATTGTACGTGAGGCAAAAGTCCTGAGCCGTAAGGAGGCCCCCCTCGGTACGCTATCGGAAGCGGTGGTGGAGGGCTTCGGACCTGCGGAAGAAGTGCAGTTGCGGGAGGGAATATCCACGGCTGGGCCCGGGGTGGCGAGCAAGGGCAAGTCCCGAAAGAGGCGACGGAAGGAAGGCAAAAGCCAAGGGCGAAAGTCCAAGCGCAAGTCCAAACGGAAGGCAACGGAGGAAGGAGTCGTGGAACCAGCGGAGGCGATCGCTGCGCTGCCCGCTCCGGCTCCCGTAGCGAATAATTCCTCCCTCCCCACTACCCAAACCCATCCTCCCAGCCCCACCGAGGAGGCACCCGCCTACGTCCACATCGATCCCCAAGCCCGCCACGGGGACCGCCTCACCCGCCCGGTGGCCATCGACTTGCGAACGCCACTCGCGGGCAAACTGGAGCTCGTTTTACACGAGGAACCCATTGCCTTTACCGAACGTCCCAGCCCTTTACAAGCTCAAAGCCCCACCCAGTACCGATGGGAGCTGAGGTACGCCGGGATCAAGACGTGCTACATCGCCTACCGCGGCTTTCGGGTTGTCCTTTACTTGGAGGGAGATGCTCCCCTGCGGCTCAGCTTTGATCCCGCTACTTTTGGTCGCAGCCTGCGGTTTAGTGGGCCTGGCAGTGCGGCCAACAATTGGATGCTCACCATCGCGCGGTTGCGGCGTACGGGGGCGGCCACGCGGGAAGCCAAGATTCGGGAGGCTGGTCCCGAGGAATTTTCCCAGTATCTCGGGGAGCAGCGGCGGGTCTTCCACGCCGAACTGACCCGCTACGGAGCGGAGTTTTCGCTCAGTACCACCTTCCTGGCCTTCGCCCGGGCCGATATCGATTATTGGTGGGCCACCCAACTGCTGAACTATCCCTGGGAACATCCGCTGCAGAAAGGACTTCCGGCTCCGATGCAGCTTCCCGATGATTACTACGCCTTTTTTGACGAACTGGAAATGTCCAACGATCGGGCCCTCCCTAATGCGAATTACGCTTATTTCCTGGATGCTTTTATGGATTATCAGGTCCAGTTGGCGGCCAATGCCCACCGCAGCGAGTGGGAGGTTGCCCGGGAGCAGCTGCGGGGGCAGGCGCGGTATTTTTACGAAGCCAGTCTGCTGGTACGGGCGTGCAAACGGGGTCGGGCCCAGCAGGAGGGGGGGAGGATTGCGGAGTTTGTTGAAGACTGTCCCTATATCGAGTACGGCAATCTCCTGCGGCAGGTGTACAACGAGGCGAAGGGCTTGATCCTTGGGGAGCCGGCACCGGGCTTCCGTTTGCAGGATTTGTCGGGACGGGAGGTGCAGTTGAGTCATTATGCGGGCAAGGTGGTGTACCTGGACTTTTGGGCTTCCTGGTG
>CALCCH010000417.1 GCA_937899855.1 uncultured Saprospirales bacterium
CGTTTCCTGGATGGGCGTATTGCGGCAGGCATCCGCGATGGAGCCGTCGGGCTCTGGGTCGGCATTGTCGTAATAGTTGCGCGTGGCCACCACTCCCTTGATGTCGTCGTACTGGTAATGGACGATGAGATTGCCATCGTCGGCATCGGGGTCGTTGTAATTGGCAAAGACGGACTCCAGACGGTTCCAACTGTCGTAGCGGTAACGGTACTGGAAGTCGAGGCTGGCGTCGCCGTTGAGGTCCACGTTCTGTTTGTAGGGGCTACCCAGTAGATTGTGCTCGCGGTAGTCGATCCGTACCACGCGCTCCTCCGGGATTTTCAGCTGCATCATTTCCCATTTTACAAAACCGTCGATATTGTAGGAATTAAAGCGGTGTTCGACCACGTTCCCATCTAGGTCGTAGCTGATGCTTTGTACCAGACGGACCCGCGCGTGGGTCAGGCTGTTGTCCAGGTAGTCCAGGGCATTGGCCTCCAGATCGGCCGCATTGGCCTCATCGTAGTTGGTATAGAAAAAACGCTTTTCGTACTTGGCGGCGGAAGCGTGGATCAGCGCGTGTAGGTCCTGGTAAAAATCATTGTTGCCTACCCAGAACATGCCCTGGTTACCCAAGAGCAGGGACACGGTCTGTAGGCGGGATTGGGTGGTGGGTCGACCGTAGAGATCGTATTCGATGGCACGGTACTGACCGTTGGGGTGGGATTCGGCAATGACCTGGCCGCTGGGATTGTAAGCAAAGTAGGTCGTACCGCCATCCGGGGTCTGCTGCTCAAAAAGCTGCCCCAGGTAGTTGTAGGTGTACTCGCTAACTTGCTCCTTGGGATTGATGACCTTTTTCACCGTCCCGTGACTGTTGTAGTGCAGGACCGTAGCGATCTCCCCGTTTTTCGATACCGTAGCCACTTCCTGTCCCAACTGATTGGTATAACTCCACATCTCCTTGCCATCCTCATCGGTAATCTTGGTCGAGTAAAAGCGATCCCCAGCCGGAAGGTCGTTGACCCCCGCCGGAGCGAGGACGTTAAAGGCCAAGTGCTGGAGGGTCACAATGGCGTATTCCTGTTCGACGAGGTGGCTGCCATAGACCGACTCCCCGTATTTGGAAACCTTCAAGGCTCGACTCCGGGGAGCCACGTCAAAAATCGTTTCCTGGTGATCGGGGTTGGGAAAAGTATAGCTGTAATCCGGTCCGGCTCCACCCGTTGGCTTGATTTGTAGTACGGGACGATCGTACAAATCATAGATGGGATTTTCCAACTTGACCCCATCCTTGGTACTGGCCGCCGGCCGACCCAAGGGGTCTACAAAGTTCGTTTCGGTCCAACTTTCCGTCGGGCTGACGTGGAAGGTCGTAGCCACAAAGTTTTGGTTGGCCTTACTGGCAAAGGAATCGCTTTCTTCATTGCCCCAATTGCTGTACGTGATGGATTCCACCAATTTGCCATTGCGGTGTTTTTCCCGCAAGCGCAGGAACTCGTCGTAGCTAAATTCTAGGAAAGTACCATTGGGATCGGTCATGGCCTGGATGGTATTTTCCGCATCGTAGGCGTAGGTCGTTTTGAGGGCATCGTTCAAACCGTAGCCGATGATTGAACGCTCCGGCAGGCCCACCGAATTGTACAGGGTCTGACTCATCAGGCCTTTTTCGTCGCTCTCCAAAACGGGGAGTGCCCAGGTCCCACGGCTCTCGATCGTCCTAGCCACCAGAATGTCGTAAGGAAAGACCGGACTCAAGTCGGGATCGGCCGTACCGCTGTAGTTTAAGCCCAACAGGGCACCCGTGCCGGGACTGACTTGGTTAGCCGTGTACTTGATAAACAGTGACTGATCGGCGGGCGAATCGGCCCAATCCGTACTGTACACCGAGAAGCTGGATTGGGTAATCGGTACGTCGTCCGGGCCCTTGGAAGTCACCCGGAGCGCGATTGGAAGGTGTCGCATTTTCCAGTGGTCCCGGAGCGTCAGCAAGTAGCCGCCGGGATTGCCACCGTTGGCCAGCCCCGGCTTGTTTAGCAGGTCGTAGAGGTAAAAGTTTTCTTCGATGGTATAGGCATTGGCGTGTGGATAGTCCGTCCGTTTGCGGTACAATTTCCAGGAGGGTTCCTGGGTCAAGGGGCTGCTGATGCCCATCGCGGCGTAGCCCGGAGAAGTGGGCATCAGGTTGACGTCGGCATCGAAGTAGTCGTACTCGGTGGTGGTCGTCATGGAGCCGCCGTTGTCGTAGCTGGTACTCATCTGACGGGTCATTTTGATAAAGAAGCTGTGGAGGTAGTCGGCATAATTATCATTGATGTAGGCGGCAAAGCGGGTCTCGTAGAAATAGGGGGCCTCGTACTGATCGACGAGGGGCTGCATGTCGGGATGGTCGATCGCCGTAGCCGACAGCCAGGGGGCCTCAAAGGCTTTGAGCGTTTCGTACTGGAATTCCGTTTCGGACAAGAGCGCCCCACTAAAATCGCGTTCCTCCATGCCTTTCACCTTCCCAAAAAGAAGGGACTCCGTATGGTGCCGGATACTGCGACTGGGCCCCTGAAGACTGGTACCGTCGGTGGGGCCCACCACGGTAGCTTGGGCAAAGCCGCCCTCCACCCGCAGCTGGCTGTCCCAGTTAAACTGGTTGTTGGTGGGCGCGCGCCGGTTGATTTGTACGGAGCCGCTAAAGCTGTAATTCCAGACCTTGTTGAAGTCCTTGTCTTTTACCGTTTTACTTTTTACCACCATGTAGGTCTGGAAAGCATAGGGGTTGGCCTGGCTTTTCATGGTGTAGTTACCATTCACCGTACCGAGACAGTAGAGCCCCGTCACCGGCGCCGAACGCACGTCCTGGGGCCGCAAATTGTAGTAGTAACTGTAGATCGAATAGGAGCCCTGCCCCGGAGTGGGGCCGCCCGCCACGGGCCCTAGCGGGTAATACTCCAAGAGCGTTTCCTTCCCCAGGGGATCGGTGATTTTTTGGAGTACGGAAAAATTGCTGTTGTACAATTTCTGATCACAACCATTAGAAAAATCGCAAGACGGATTGGTGTCCCAGGGCCCCTCCTCGGTATACTCCAGGTGCGTGGTGGGCGCCGCGGGAGCATCGGCAAAGTCGGCGGCTCCGATGGGCAACTGACGGATCTTAGTCAGCCGAAAAATATTGCGCTGGTCTTTGGAATAAGACCGCTCGGTCAGCGAGTTATCCAGTCCCTCCTTGGCCGTCACAAAGCGCCGTACCTTTTGCAGATCGTAACGCAGGGCCACCTGGCTGACCGTCACGAAACCGCCCCGGGCGTTGTGTACTTTTTTGACCACCTTGGACAGCATGTAGGGATTTTTGGCGTAGCGAAATACCGAAGACCGTTTGAGGTACAGTCCGTCCCCATTGGCATCGATGGGCGCCTTGGTCGGAACGCTGGGCCAGGTACAACCCGGCAGCAGATCGCATCCGTCTCCCGATTCGTTGGGATGGTTCGTACGGTCGTTCCACCAGAAGGGAATCGCCGCCGTATTGGCGCAGTGCGAGAGCGCGGCGCTGTAATCATCACGCAGGGAAAACCAGGGCAGGCCCACCCCAAAGTTGTAAGGGATAGAAGCGCCACTCTCCATGATGTTACCGGGCAAGTGGTTGGGCTGAATCCCGTTGTTGTTGAAGTAGGTCGCGCAAACATCGGGCGAGCCCACTCCCGAAGGCGGGCAGTTGAAGTTAAAACCATGATCGGTATCCGAATTGGCCAAACCAATTTGGATATTAAAGCCCCGGTACTGGTTGGGCAAATTGGGCATGGTAAAGAAATTGGAGGTCGCCAGTTCGTAATCGCTGACCAGCCACTTGACGGCCTGGTTGTGGGTACTAAAGACCTGATCGCCGTAGCGCTTGTTGTAGCAATGCTGGGGTAACATTTGGTTGGTTCCATCCAGGTAGATGGGAGTCGTACCAAAGTCGTAATCGCCGGTGGCGAGGTTGACGTCGAAGAGGGCTTGTTCGAGCGCGGTATTCCCGGTATTGCCAATCAGGTTTTGGACCTGATAGATATCGCCGGCGGGCATATTATCGCTATGCGTAGAAGCACTGATCCTCGGGGATTGGAGGAAGCCGTGACGAAAGGGGATGCCAAAGTACGTCTTCCCGACGCCCGCACTCTGACGGACGTAGCTGGGCTCGTTGAGCGAGGGCGTGCTTTTGAAGCCCCGGTAGGGATTGGTGGGATTGATGGTATAATCGTCCACGCAGAGCAGATTGAGCTCGGGAGATTTGACGTGGAGGTAACGGGTCCAATCGCTGAGTTCGTCGCCGTAGTACCAATCCGCCACTTCCTGACGGGTGTACATCTCATCGTAAAACTCGGCCCCATCCACACCGGGGACGAGCAGGTTTTCCCCATCGGCCGGATCGATATAGGTGGTGAGGATGTTCTCGTAATCGAGCAGCAGCTCCTCCGTTTCGGAGTAGACCCGCTTGAGGATGATCTCCTTACAAGCCTGGTTGACCGATCCGAGTGCGGGCTTGGCATTGCCCGCCAGGCCCAGTAAGCGGTTGTTGATCAACACCTGGCGGTTGATGTTTTCGGTGTACTGCCCAAAAAAATCAAAACAGCCGTAGCGATCGTATTCGAAGTAAATATTCCCCGGAAGGTTGGCATGGTAAATCCGATCGCAGTACCAACTGAGAATCTCGGACTTGGGCAGGTACAAATTGGCCTTGATGGCATCATCGTCGTTGCAAGGCGCTTCCACCCGCTGGTTGGAAGCATTCCGGTGGGCAATCATCTTGGCCCCCAGTACGTAACGCATGCCATCATCCAGAATCACTTCCCAGGTCTCGTTGCCGTCAAACCAAGCCTCGACGTAGCGCTCAAAGGCGTGGAGTACGAAGAGGTATTTCGTCCCCCGTTTTTCCTTAAACACCAAGCGGCCACTGGCCTGCCCCGGGATGTTGAGCGTCGGAGAAAACCAGTAGAGCCGCCCCTCGGTACTGGCGGGACCGCAGTTGTCGTCGTCGTTGTAGAACTGCGTGTAATCGGACTGCTCTTCGTTTTGATTGATCTCAAAGACCTCCGCAAGGGTGTACTTGTGATAATCTTCGGTACTGACGCTGATCGTCGGCAGTCCCAGGCTCCAACCCTCGCCGTAGGGCATACCGGAGGAATGGGGCAAATTGTCGCCAGTGGCGAAATTGGAATTGTAGGACAACTGCAGGCCAAATTGCAAACCCGATGGGGTAGCTACCCCCCCGAGCGCGTAGCTGGAATTGTAGGTTCCGGTAAAGAGGTTGACATCACCGCTGAGGCTGCCGGACGTGATCTCACCCGCCTTCACTTCGTCGGTGGGCGACTGCCCGTTGCCGTTGCCGCCGGTAAGTTGAGCGTGCAGCGGGAAGGCGCTGTACAGGCTGAGTAAAAGAAAGAGAAAAAACTTAGTCTTCATGTATTGATGGTTTAAAATTGAAAGATGTTTGAGACATTAAATCCGTCGCCACGGAAGACGCATCCAGCCGCGCTCCGTATCGGGGATACGAAAGGCCACCGGACTTCATCAAGTGCCAATGTGTCTTTGGAGTCTTTTGATGGGCACGACAAGACCAGGGCAGTGCGGGGCACTACCAAACGCGAGGTCGTACTTTTTTGGGAGACGTCGGAAAGCGATCGGGCCAAGCTAAGGGTGGCGAACGGCTTACGGTTTAAAATACTTCTCCGGGGAGAAAGGATAGCAAGGGGGGCGAAAAAATTTGGAGATCGGCACTCCTAAAAACTTACCAAACACTCAATTAGATCGCTAGCCCCTAGAAGCCATCTCAAAAATATCCTTCGGGCTACGTCAGGGTCCTTTTCGCCCCTACTTCGTTGCCAAAAGCGTCACGTAGCTACGGCTACGCTCCGTTTCGGCGCCTCGTAGGAACACAAATGACCACTCCCTCGCCGACGAAAACATTTTGAGATGGCTTCTAATCTGCTCCCGCAGCAGCGGTGGCCCAGCCCTACCTTTGTCATCGACAAGCGGCTCGATCCACCTTGGCCCGGGTCATTTCCCAAAATTCAGCTTATTGATGTGCTTTGCCACCTTTAATTACTTTGTCGGCTTCACCGGTCACCTATTCGTCCCCAACTCCAAGTCAGCGATGCCAATGGATATGAGATGGTCTGTACCGCACTCATTACCTACCAGGGACTGGGGGCTGCGGGTAGGGGTACCGTTAAAGCGTCCAGCAGCTCTCCGTACCGGAGATACGAAAAGGCGCCGGACCTCATACATTGCTAGAGTTTCTGTTATTTCTGATGTCTTTTTATGGAAGTGGCACGGTCGGGGTAGTACGGAGCACTACCCGCGCAGGGCGGTAGGGTTTTTTAGGAGACGTCTGGAAGTGAAAAAACCAAGCGCACCGTGTCGAACGACTTACGGTTTAAAATACTTCTCGGTCGAGAAAGGATAGCAGTGGGGGCGAAAAAAATTTAGAGGTCCGCTCATCCGCGTCTAGTCCAGCTGTTCCAGCAGGCTTTGGGCTTCGCGGTGGTGATCGGCTTGGGGGTCGGCGGCCAGGGGGGCGAGGTATTCGCGGGCCCGGTCGGACTCGCCGTTGCGGAGGGCGAGCAGGGCCAGGTACCAGGCGGCTTGTTCTTCGAGAAGGGGCGTTTGGGCGCGGTAAATTTTTTCGAAGTGGCTACGGGCGGCGGCGGTTTGTCCGGTTTCGAGTTGGCAAAAGGCGAGGGCCAGCTCCCAGATGGGGCGGTCGGGTTGGTTTTGGAGGGCGGTTTCGAACAGGGGGAGGGCCTCGGCGTACTGTCCGGCTTCGTAGTATTGGAAGGCCCGATCGGTCAGTTGGGGATCGCCCTGGCGGAGGGCGGTGGGAAAATCGTAGGCTTGGTAGTATTGGGCGTAGAGCCTTTGTGGGGAGTGGGCCGACTGGCTTTGCCAGACCCAGAGCAGCAGCAGGAGGACGGCAGCGGCGGCGGCGGCGAGCCAGGGCAGGAGGCGGGG
>CALCCH010000418.1 GCA_937899855.1 uncultured Saprospirales bacterium
CTCACAGTCGATCTCCCCATCGCCATTGGTATTGATGGAAGAATTGGCGAGGAGGATGTTTTTGAAATTGACGTCCGGGATGTCCACGACGCAGGGAGTGGCCGTACCAACACTACCCTTGAGATCGACGGCACCGAATGGGTAGTCCACATTACCCAAGTCGGTCAACGGAAGGTGCTGACCAGGGTCAGTGGCCGTCCGTTGATTGCCGTCGATCCGCGGGGCCGCGAGCTGATCATTAGAGCAGCGGGCGGTAGCCCCGACGGGCGGGTTAGCGATCAAGCAAAAAGAGGGTTTGGAATTGGTGCTGGGCACCGTATCGCCGCTGCCGGTTCGTGAATGACCGAGCAGCTGGGTGGCGATCAGGGACGGAACAATAATTCCGAATAAGAGTAAGCATCTTTTCATGTCGATGGGATTGTAATTTTCCATAAAGGTCTGCCAATCGACTCGAAGGAACCAGCCCGGCTTGCTAAAATGCCGTTTTGAGTTGCTGAAGGGGCCGTCCTCACAAATTTTGGACGATGCTCAGGAACTCTTCCTTTTTATCCTTGGCCACGGATACGCTGAGGCCATTGTCCATCAGGATGTAGCCGCCGTCTTTTTTGACGTACTGCTTGATGTAGCTGAGGTTGATGAGGTAGGAGCGGTGGGGGCGGTAAAAGGTGGGGACGGTCGCGAGGATCTCTACGAAGTGCGTGAGGGGTTTGCTGATCAAAAATTCCTCTCAGCGGGTACACACTTGGGTGTACATGCCATTGGCCTTGAGCAGGATGACTTCATCGAAGGCGACGAAGTGGATGCCTTCGGCGACGGGGAGGGCCAGTTTGCCAAAGCTCGTGGCCGAGAGGGCTTGCCGGAGTTGTTCCAGTTTTTGGTGGATTTGTCCTTTGTCGATGATGCGGCGCGCCTTCTCGACGGCCTCCCGAACCTGGCGCGGCCGGACGGGCTTGAGTAGGTAGCTGACGGCGGAGAGCTCGAAGGCCTGGAGGGCGTAGTCGTGGTGGGCGGTGGTAAAGATAAGCTCAAAGTCAAATTGCTCGCGGTCGATAAAGTCGACGATCTCCAGCCCCGAGTGCTCCGGCATCCGGATGTCGAGGAAGACGAGGGCGGGCCGCTCGGCCTTGATCCGCTCGACCCCCGCCAGGAGGTCCGCCGCTTCCTCAATGTGGCTGACCGCCGGACAATTTTCTTCCAGAATTACCCGCAGTAAACGCCGGGCTTTGGGTTCGTCGTCGATGATGATTACTTTCATGACTATTCATTTAATTGCCAAGGAATGCGCAAGTGAACACGGGTGCCCCGGGCACGCCCCTCCGCATCGTACAAATCTTCGATATGCACCCCAATCCGTTCGGATTGCCCCCGATTCAACAAGGACAAGCGATCCGAAGTCGCTCGGGTCGCAAAGGACTGGTATTTTTTTTCCGACAATTGGTAGGCCTGCGCCCGCCGTCGCCCAATTCCGTTGTCGGTAATCGTGCAGTGCAATTCCGCCGCCGCCGCATCCACCGCAAATACCACCCGCAAACGCCGGTCGGACTTCTTGTGCAGTAGCCCGTGCTTGAGGGCGTTTTCGACGTAGGGCTGGATCAACATGGTGGGAACAAACAGCTGCTCGGCCTCCTCCTCGGATAGGGGTAGTACAATGTCGTAGTGCAACAAGTCTTCAAAACGCATTTGCTCCAGGTCGAGGTACATTCGCAGACAGTCCACCTCCTCCCTAAGGGAAATGACCCCCAAGCTGCTGTGCCGCAAGTAGGCGCGAATCAGGTCGGCAAATTTACCCAGGTAATCGCTGGCCAGGTATTTTTCGTTGAGGATGATGTATTCCTGGATGGAATTCAGGGCGTTGAAGATAAAGTGTGGGTTCATTTGCGAACGCAAGTTCTCCAATTGGAGGGTCACCATTTTTTTGTCCTGCTCCACCTGATGCAATACCAGTCGCTGGCGCTCTTCTCGCTGCCGCGTGTAGCGGTAGAGGATCAAGGTGGCCGACAGGATTACCAGCACGATAAACCACCACCGTTGCCAAAAAGGTGCCCGTACCCAAAGCAGTACGCTCCGGGTGGAAGACACTTGCTGGTTGCTGCGATTGACGGCCCGCACTTCAAAACGGTGACGGCCGCTGGACAAGCTGTTGTAGGTCACGTGGTCGATGCCTGGCTCCAGGTTCGTCCACGAGCCCGCCGTTTTTCCCCACAACCGACACTGGTAATAGATGTTGTCCGCCGATCGAAAACCGTTGGCGAAAAAGTCGAAGCGCACTTTGTTTTGATTGGGCGCTAATTCGTAGCGATCGTGGATGCTGGTGTCGCGATCGGCAATCCGAACCCGGCGTAGGTAGAGCTGTGGAGCTTTGCTTTTCTTAAAAACCGTTTCCTTATCGACGACGAACAAGCCCTTTTCCCCCGCAAACACCACCCGTTCGCCCAACACCTCGATCCCCGCAATGCGGTAAGTGGGAATGCCCTCGGCGACGGTAAGCACGGGGCCCCCACTCCGCCCCGGATGAAAATACTGGAGGCCCTCATCCGTCACCAACCACAGGTGTTCTCCATCCGCTTTGAGGTAGCTCACCTGATCCGAAAGCAGCCCATCGCTCGCTCGCAGGTTAGCGGTGACCCGACCCCCTACCAAACCCAAAATCACAACGATA
>CALCCH010000419.1 GCA_937899855.1 uncultured Saprospirales bacterium
GTTAATGCTTTGTTTTTTTTTGTGGTTTGGGTTGTTCTGTTGTGGTTTTTTTTAAATACTTGCTTTGGGGGATTCTGCGGGTGTGGTGGGTTGTTGCTGCGCGAAAAGACTGGTGCTAAGGAGTGCGAACAGGGCAAAAAAGAAGGGCTTCATCATTGGATTTGAGCGGCTGTTTAAATGACATAAACTTACGCATCTCCAAAAGTAATTTTTCCATTTGTAGGTAATTTTTTGGCCAGCCCGGGTGGATTTTTAGCGGGAAGTGACCAAATGAAAACGGTTAGGGAGGAGATCCCAGGGTAAAGCGCAGTAGATCAACAATAAGAGGGGGTCCATCGACGATGGCCCCCCTTGGCCTTTTCTCTAGGGTCGGGGGCCCTCCGCCCGCTGCTCCGGCAGCTTTTCCAGGTGCTCCATTCCATCTACATTGATCCGCAAGCGGCGCAAATCCTTAAACCGCAAACTTCCTTCCAGGCTCAATAGGATAAACTGTTCGTTGGGCTCGTTGATGAGGGCCACCAGTCCCGTGATGCTTTCATTCTCCTCCCGGGTGAGGATATCGACCCGGGTACCTTCGTCCCGGATTTGCATCAGCTCCCCAAAGGATTCTCCCTTGAGGGACTTGACCAAGTCTTTGACCGCCTGTTTTTCGACCGCCTGGCCTTCGGGGAAGATCATCACCCGGACGTAGGACAGCTCTTTGAGGAGGCGCTCGGCCTCGGCTTCGTCCGAATACTCGGCGGCCATTTCCAGGAGCCAGCCCTGTAGCTTGACTTGGGAGACTGCTTCTAATTTTTCGTAGCGTTGATAAAAGGCCTCCAGGCTGGGGCTTTGTCCCCACAGGGTGACGGTGCTGAGGAGGAGGCATAGGGGTAGCAGGAGATATCGGGAAATCGAGATCATTGGTGAATTTTTTTGGTCTTTAAATTGGAAAGAATCGGAGTTTAGACGCGGGGTACTTCAAGCTTTTCGGGTTCCTCTTCCGCTTCGTCGTCTATGAATTCGTCCTGAAGGATGCGGATGAGTCGGTTGAGGTCTTTGTACTTGATGCGGGTCTTGAGGTGGAACATGACAAAGCCATCTTCTTCGGCCACCATAATGAAGAGGCCTTTGATTTTTTTGCCATTTTCGTCGATCATGATTTCGACGTTGGTGCCATCGGCTTGTATTCGAAGCAGCTCTTCGAAGGGGCTGGCGCGCATGTCATCGAGGAATTGGAGCATGGCGGTACGGGGCACAGGATTGCGATCTTCCGCATACAGGATGCGGGCGCTGCGGATCTTGCGGGCCAGGCGCAGCAGTTCGTATTGGTCATCGGATTTGACCAGGTCGCGGGCCAGCCCGGTTCCCAGCTTGATCAGGAAGCCGGGTACGATAAAGTTACGGGTCTTTTCCGCTTTCTTGTATTGACGGTAAAATTGGCGGATCGTCTTATTCTGAGCTTGCACGCCCAGGGGCAACGCCAGGAGAAAGGCCAGTAGCAGCAGTACGTTTTTCATTGGTAATTTTGGGCTTGGGTGGATTAATTCTCGATTTCTTCCTCGTCCAGCTTCTCCAGGTGTTCCAGGCCATCGATGTCAACGGAGCTGGCCAGTTTGGAAATCTTTTTTAGGTCGATGTTGCCCACGAAGCTGAGCAGGACAAAGTCATCGGCTCCTCCCACCAGCAACAGCAGTTCGTTGATGATATTCCCACCGTCGTCTTTCACCCAGAAGTGTACGTTCTCCCCTTCGTCGCGGACCGTCATCAAAATCTCGTAATCTTTTACGTCCAAAAGCGACATGGCTTCTTCGTAGCGGGCCTCGGTATCTTTTTCGGTGGTCAGTACGCGCAATCCCTTGAGATCGGAGACCACTTTCATCACTTCGGCGGCTTCGCGGTCTTCCAACTGCTCGAGGTCAAGCTTGCCGAGGAGTTCAAACATTTTGGGGCTGAGGTAAACGGTGGTAAAGCTTTCGTCGTCCATGTATTTTTCGAAATACTGACTGATGGCGTCGGTTTGCGCCGTAGCGGGGCTTTGGGCGGCCAAGAGGGCTAGGGCCATGATCCATAAATACTTCATCGTTCTAATTTTTTTGATTGATTCGTAAAAAACAGGGTTTTAGGTAGCTCCAAAGAGCGGAGCCCGTACTAGCTATTTGATAATTTGCGTCGATTTATCCAGTTCGCTGAGGCCGCGAGCGGCGGTGGCAGTGCCCCGGTTCATCTTGGTGGACAACAAGAGGAGGGCTTCCTTGGCTTGGCGGTAAGCCTGGCGGGCTTCTTCCATTTCGCGCTCGCTCAGGGTCTCGTTTTGGGCCACTACCGGGGGCTGGGTTTCGATGCCCTGGCCGAACCACCACAAGCCACAGGCCAAGACGATGGCGGCCGCAATCCGGCTGAGGTAGAACAGTGGCGTGCGGTTCGGGTGGAGGCTGCGGATGGGGGTCGCCGGGGTGCGCTCTTCGATACGGGTCAAGATTTGATCCTCAAAGTCATCCGAGAGGCACTCCGCCCCCTGGCGCTGGCCAAAAAACTGGAAGAGGGGGGCGTACTGCTCGTGTTCGGGAGCGACGGCACCGCTTTGGAAGTATTCCCGGAGCTGGGCCTCTTCGGCCAAGCTACTTTCGCCGGCCCAGTACTTTTCGAGTAGTTCGGAGAGATGCTTATAGTCCATAATTATGGTGATTTATCAGCTGTTGTTTGATGAATTGCCGGGCGCGGTGCAAATTTACTTTGACCTGGCTCAGCGAAAGATCGAGGGCTTCGGCGATTTCGCGGTAGCTCAACTCGTTGAGATCGCGCAGTTCCATGACCTGCCGTTGTTTGGGGGGCAGGGCGGCCATCAGTTGTTGGACCCGATTCAGGCTATCGCGCGCCTCCGCCACCCGATCGGGGGTGGGACTGAGCGCGACCACATCCATGCCCTCGGCGAGGGCGCTGGTGCGCTGGTGTTTGGAGCGCAGTTTGTCGATGGATAAATTTTTGGTAAGTCGCATGGACCAAGCCTCGATATTTTGCAATTTTGCCCAGTCATCCCGCTGGTCCCACAGCTTGATCATCACCTCCTGAACCACATCCTCCGCCTCGGGGCCATTCCCCACAATCCGTAGGGAAAAGCGGTATAACTTATTCTTAATGGGCAGTATTCGTTGTTTAAATTTTTCCAAGCTCATTTCGATTGGTCGACGGATCGAAATTAAAAAGAGTTACAAGCTTTTCTATTTTTTTTGCTATCTTGGCTACGCAATAGAACTTATCAAATTATAATTCCTTGAAAATCAAAGAGAAGCAAGCTTGAGAGGCCCGAGCAATAATTATCAAAAAAGCCCAACTGCCCATCTGCAATTCGCTAGCAGTGTTCGTTTTGTGTCAAAAAACAGGCAAACCAGGGCTTTGGTCGGAAATCTGAGCCACCGGAGCAATTTGACTCCTACCTTCTCGTTCTGTCAAAGCAGATTCTTTGATTTGGCTAGTTTCGTTTAACCTTCTTAACTCCACAAAACGCAAGGAATTATGAAAAACAACGCCACTAAAAACAGCTCTAAGCTCTCTTCCATCAAATTCATCAAGGGCATTCGCTCCAAAATTAAGAAAAGCGAAAGTCACCAAGACAACGACGGACTGTACTTCTTACTCAAGCAGGCCTGAGTCCCTTTCACCGTCTCGATCTGATACTTCCACCGGTTTTACACATTGCGGGCAACCACTGATCCTTTTCGGGCTTCTTTACGGTGCAGCCAGGCGTATATTGCCACGGCCTCACTAGTAGCTGATCTGGTTTATTCGTATCTTTGCTGCGCTTTTGACGTTTTTGTTAAAGGCCATCGGAAAAATTGCCAAAGTTTCAGTGAAAAGAATTGACAAACTGCTGGTCTCCAGCTTCATTGCGCCTTTTATTACCACCTTTTGTATCGCTTTGTTCGTCCTCATCATGATTTTTTTCTGGACCTACATCGACGATATCGTGGGAAAGGGGGTGGGTTTTTGGCTGCTGGTCGAACTCATTTTTTACCTCTCCATCTCCATGGTACCTACCGCCATGGCCATTGCGGTATTGATTTCCGCGGTAATGGTCATGGGCAATTTGGCCGAGCATTACGAGTTGGCCAGTTTCAAATCAGCGGGAGTGCCCCTGTGGCGCATCATGATGCCCCTGATGTTTGTGGCCGTTGGCCTGAGTCTGTTTTCCTTTTTTTGTTCCAATAACCTCATCCCCATCGCCAACCTCCAATTCAAGACCCGCTTGTACGACATCCGCAAGCAAAAACCGACCTTGAGCTTGGAGAAAGGCATTTTCAACTACGACTTTAAGGGCTTCGTCATTCGCATTGGTGGCAAGGCGGAAGATAATCGGGGGATTTCCGACGTCTTGATTTACGATCACAACAATTACAACCAGGAGGGAGCCACGCGTATTTTGGCCGAGGAAGGGGAAATGTACACCACCGATGATAAGAAATTTTTCGTCATGAACCTCTCCAACGGTACCCAGTACCAGGCGGTGGCGCGCAAGGGGCAGGGGGGAAAGAAGGACAGCTACCCCTTCATCCGAACCAATTTCAAGGAATGGAGTAAAGTCTTTGACCTCCAGGAGTTCGAAATCAACCGTACCGACGAACGGCTGTTCAAAACCCACCAGTCGATGCTCACCAGCTCGCAACTCGTGGTCGCCGTTGACTCGATCAGCAAAAAGATCGACAAAAAGTACCGCGACATTTCCAACTTCATGCTCCAGTCGCAGTACCCCTTCAAGGACCTGGTGGTCCGCCCCGAACAGCAAAAAGACAGACCGCAGGTCAATACGGGGGAAGGCCAGGGCAAAAAAGTAAAAAGTTCGGCCGCCAAGCGGGATAGCAGTCGTCGTACTCGCCCCAAGGAATCTCCGCCCAGCAGCAGCAAGGCAAGCAACAACCGGCCGGAAAGTGTCA
>CALCCH010000420.1 GCA_937899855.1 uncultured Saprospirales bacterium
TTTCGGCCTCCCCCAAGCCCACGTCCGCCCAGCTTCGGTTCTCCGCCCCCCTTTCGTCTTACCCTTGTCGCTGGGTGTTACGTATATATTGGGGCTGTTGGAAGGGGGCCAAGCTTCGTACCCCGGGGAGTGGGTTTGCAGCGATTTTCTTACTGTCAATTTTCGGGATTTCGCGGTAGTGGTAAAGGTAGTTGCCCGGGGCTGCGGCAAAAATGTGGGCGGCCTGTATATTGATCAATTGTCTCAAGTTGAGGTGGGAGAGCAAAATGATGGGCAGGCGATGGATGCGACTCGCCTGGCGCAGGGGACGCTGTATAATGAGTACGGGGCGTTTCAAGCGCTGTTGCTGGAGATATTCATATACCCTCTTCTCAGTTTGGTAGGCGTTGAGTTCCGACGTTACGTCAATTAAAATAAGATGTTCCGGCCCCCAGTACTCCTGAAGCGTCTGAATCGTCGGGTGGGGGTTGCTGATTATTACGGGAGTCATGAGTAGTAATTTAGAAGTCGATGTACCTAATTTACATGATGGGAAGTTAGCGAGGGTTTGCGAGCTAGGGTACTGCCTCTGGGATAGCCTATCATCATAAATGATGCCTCCACTGTGTGGAAAATCATCATTTATACGGAATTAATCTGATGATAAGTGTGGATATCTTTCGGTCACTTAAATTTAGTTTTGTAAACCGTTGAGAGATGGGGTGCTTTGATTTTGTTCTGCATTTAAATCAAAACATGATCAACCAACTTTCCTAATCGGTTAAATAAAGACCTATGGCCGCCTACGAAAAAGAACTTCGAGGGTTCATTATGGACACCCTCGATCGAGAAGTAATATTGACGCCCCAGGCGAGCGAGCGCCTCGACGAAGTAATCCAAGAAGTACTGAATGAGGAAGCTACGAGAAAAGCCAAAAGGACGAAAGAAGAACTCTGCCAAGCGGTCATTCAGAAATTAGTGGAAGATTCCCATGAAAAACGTGGCGACCTAACGGAATTGAGTTTCCTAAAATGTATCAAAAGATTGGAAGAGGCCATCCTACGTATCGCACAAGAAAGTAAGAAAGCGAAGCCTCCGGGAACGGCAAAATTTCGCTACAAAAATATTTTTGGCAAGTGGAAGGCGGACCAAACCAAGGACTTAGCGCTGAGAAGAAACTATGATTTTAGTGGTTTACTCTATTTGCATTTGGGACTTTGCGGTGGAGCCTACGCCATTGCCGATCAGGAGCGCAATCAAATTATTGTCCAGCACAATCGGAAATTACAACCCGAGTTTGAGGCAGAATACCGCAATACCCCCTTCATCAATATTGCGTATCGCTATACTTACCGCTCACAGGAAAGTATCAAACAGACCCGGGCCTACCGAAGGGTCTTGGATGCGATTTACATCAGTTCCCGAAGGCGTCAAGCTTTAAATGATAAAGACAATCCTTGGTCGCCAGAGTTTTATCAATACTTACCCCATCTTTTGAGCGAGACCAATCGTCAAAGGATGGTTCCCGCCGAGAGAAACTTCTCGGACAATAATTTTAAATTTATTTATTGTACCGTAGGGGAGGTACTTTTCCATCTGTTTGCTTGGCGGCTTTTATTTCGACACATTCAGCACCACGATCTAGGAGCGGAACTTAAGCCCGATGGCAATCACGATTTTTACATCAACAATGCCAATTTTTGGGAGCGAATGAAGGGGCTAGCGAGTTCAAATGAGCTCAATAAGCTGCCTGAGGTCAGTTGGGCCGAAGCCTTAGAAGAAAGGTTTAAAAATAAATTGGCGGATGATAGATCTGAATCTATGATGACCATTCCCGAATTGTGGGCAAAGAAATTTGAAGGTAAAATTGATGTCCCCCAGCGCGGAGTAGTCGACCATTTGTATTCCTTTGAAGAAGAGTTTTATAACTTGGGTTTGATCAAAAGAATAAAGAAAAATGAGGATAAGGAAACCAATACGGGAGCAGAGTATTTTACTCGTGATTTTTTAGAAATGATCCGCTATGCCATCCACGTCGCTAAACGTCACCTTGAGTGGCCACGTAGTAAATCGATTAGGACAAAGGATTCCCTAGCTTATTTGGAGAAGGTTGAGTCGAGGCTTGGAGATTATTACCGACGCTGCCATATTAATAAAGAATTTAAACACAAAGAAACGGCACCAGGTTTTCCCCACCCTGATCGTTTTCGGGGCATCTGTGGTGAACAAATGGATCAAAAAAATGAAAAAGCTACGCATTACTTGACGAGTTGTCTGCAAAAGATCATCTACGAATACCTGAGCGAGCCATTGTCCGGCTCATCAAATCATACTACGGAGTCGGATGAACCCCAGGAATCTCTCTACGGGCAGTTGAAAAAATTACATCGAAAATGTCGTTTTCCAATTATTCCCTACTTTTACGAATTGGCCTCGGGTGACAATCATACGCCCAAAGAACACTTGGTATTTTGCCTCTGGGATTCCAACGAAGATCCCCTCAAAATTCGGCCCATAGCCGATAACCAGGAACGGGAAGAAACAGGCGTGGCCTTTGTCCTATTAACCATCCATCCCATTTGGCGAATCAAAGAGCACTACCATCTGGTGGAAGCGGGGAAAAGTCTGATTGATGCCGAAAAGCTGTCCGATGAATGCCAAATACGTCTGTTGCGTTTGTACCAATTCTTTTCCTTCTTGGGGCGTCCGATTATCGACAGTGGTTTTTATGATCGTTTGGTCAAAAGAAGGGATCGGGCGGACATCGTCGAATCCGAAATTACGAGTTTCTCCCACGAACTAGGCAAGACGACCCAACAGATATTCTCCAATTCCCACAACTCCCTAAGCGAACTCTACGGCGATGGGGCAGCGCAAATTGCTACTATCTTAAGCGAGCGAATACCCGGAGATCGCCAACCCGATATTAAAGACGTGATGGAGTGGCGGATCATTCCGAACATCAAACATTTTCGGTCTTGGTCCTACAACCTACTCCTTTGGGCGGGGAACGAAAAGGAATTGCTCCTGTCCAATGATGTTGGTGACCGCACCCTGCGGGGCATCTTAAAAAAGTGCGAATCCTACGCCAAACACTTGTACGTCGGTAGCCAGGTGTTTCGCAACTCCACCGCCCTAAAGAGCTATCGAGAGGTCGTGGAATACGAGGACAACTTTCACTTTGAAAAAGAGCGTTTGGCCAAGCTTAACATTGAATTTGAGGAAGATTTTTTGGGAGATTTATTTATGTGGAGTACTACGGAAGCAAATCTTCACAACAATCAAAAAAATAAAATTAACCGTTCCCAAAGCGCACTGGTTCGCCTGTTTATCGCCACCATCGTCAATATTTATGAGCACAATCTTTCCGGTACCCCTTATCGCTTAAGGGTGAAAAAGGGAAGGTGGGAGAAGGATACCAAAGTTCTTTCTTTTCAATTTATCAATCGGTACGACCCCCATCGATCGGGAAATATAGATCCTCATTCCCCCCGCCGAGGTACCTACCCCGTACTAAAGACCTGTTTGCGAATGATTGGTGACTACCCTACGGAATTGCAATTTAGACCATTGCGTGCCGTTCCCGATAAGCGATTACACGCCAATCAAAATAAAGAAAGTATGGAACCTTCCTCCGATATTTGGGAGACCAGTTTTGCCTTTGCAATGGGTGATATTTTTAGAAATACAAAAAATAAATAAAGCCATGGAAAGACGCTGGATAGTTATTGAAGATTCGGTTGAAAAAGCGGAAGGGTTTATTGCGCAAATCAATCAAAAATTTCCCGAGGACGAAATCAGTTGGATTTACCCCTACTCGCGCGCTTATCCCGCTCCACGTTTGTTTGAAGCAAAGCTAGTGGGAGACCGTCACTTCGAAGAGGTCGTGATCGCCGCCGGGCAGGGAGCCGCGCATTCCAATCGATGTGCGAGTTTGGATTTTTATTGGTGTACCAATGAAGCTACTTTTGACGAGGCCATCCGGCTCAGTATCCGTCCACAGTCAATCCTGCTTTTGGACGTACAGTTGGATGCCTTGGGGGGCAAACCCGAGGTTAGACCTAAGCTAAAGGAGATGGTGCACTTATTCTTTGATCAAACTGAATCGGGGCTGCTGGCGACCATCACCGTTGCGGCCAATCCTTTTGTGACCATCAAACAGCTAGAACTTGATGAGGCAGAAAATAAAAAATCCTATATCGGTAAGTATTCCTTTACGGGACTGGAAGAAGAAAAAGAATATGAACGTTTCGTAGCCGACTGTGGATACAAATGGCGGGGATTGTACAACCCTCGGGAGTCCTTTAACCGCTTTTGGGATCAAATGGAACATTACAGCGAATTGCATTTACACAACTGGCGACCGGATAAACAAAATGAATGTACCCAAAGTGGTGCTCCCCTGTGGGATCAGGACTGGAGAATCCCCATCCAACTCAGTTTGCTCATCAAAGCTTTGGAATACGAAAAAGACGAATTCCTGGCGGACCTAGAATGGGACCTAAGTACAAACAAGAGTCGCGCCATCGGGGAATGCCTCAAACAGATGGGCAGCAGTACCCGGGGATTAACGGTCATGGCCGTTTTGCTGGTGACCTGGATGGCTTTCCGGCGGAATTTTGGCCGCCAATCCAGCCCCGATATCCTTGAGCTTAACCAATCATTCGTACGGGCAATTCTCGACCTTGAACGTAAGGACATCCCCGCTGAAAAGGATTTTCGACAGGATTATTACCGGCACGGCCTCATCGGCCCTCCCCAAGATTTTGCGACCACTAAAAAAACGGCGCTGGCCCTGTACAAGATGATGGATGTTCTCTTGGTGGCCAAGGGAGGGGTGGATTGTAACATCCAGTCTTTGGCACTCAACGAAGAACGATTGAGAATTGATCTCAACATCAACCCTGAGGCACTCAGCCTTAAATTATCCGATCAATACCGGCACAAGTTTATCCGCAAAGACCCTTCCCGTCGGGGTGGGGATAGTACCCAGCGGATTATCAATTTTTTTGCCTGGAGCAATTGGTGTAGTGGTCGTGAATTGGGCAATTCTCGTCAACCCCTTTTGGGGGGAACCTATAGTTTTAAGATTTTTCCAACCTCTGACCAGCAGGGTATTACCCTGGTATTTGGTCGTTAAATAACTAATACGGATGCAAAAAGTACTCATTATCGACAGTGCTCCGGCACGAGCCAAAAAAATGCAAAAGGCCTTTCATTCCTTGGCCGATTGCTATCGTTACGAATTTGATCCGATTGAAAGACGTTACGAATTTCTCGATTTCGATTCGAGCCCGGCTTCCCCGCATTTTCCAAGTGGCAAGATCGACCTGGTTCTGATCCACGGTAGGGACCGGGATAAGCAGTCTCTTGCGGCCGATTATAAACACCGTTTTTGGTACGGTGGTTACGGTCTTTTCGATCGTGACACCGACCAGGACCAGCCGCTCTTACGGCGCCGGATTTATTCCAATGGCCGCAATGCCCTGTTGCTGGAGGAGGCCCGCGACCTACAGGAGTTTGTAGCTGGCCAAAGACAAGCGGCCCCGAATTGTATGTTCAGCCCCAATGACCTCTTCGAGGCGGATCAT
>CALCCH010000421.1 GCA_937899855.1 uncultured Saprospirales bacterium
GTTTTATTCGCAAACTTCCCCACCACCTGATCGAGAGCTTCATATCGACCCTCGATGAGGTCCGCGAAAGCGATATTTTGCTACACGTGGTCGATATTTCCCATCCTCAGTACGAAGACCAGATCAAAGCCGTCAATCGGACCCTACAGGAACTGGGCGTCACCGAAAAGCCCACCCTGATGGTATTCAACAAAATCGACCGCTACCGCCAGCTGTATTTCGATGCCTACCTCGAAACCAGCACCCAGCAGGAAATCGAGCGGGAACTGCAGGGAAACCTCAAAAATGATTACGAGCACGATAATATTTTCCTCTCCGCCCTCCAGCGGGAGAACCTGGCCGAACTGCGTGGCTTGATGACTCAGATGATCCGCCAACAATACGCCATCCGCTATCCCTACCAGGCCAAGACTTGGTAGGGAATAAATTTTTCCAAAAAAGCCGTAACCCATAACTTATGAATTCCATCTTAGCCAAATACGCCAAATTACTCGTCAACTATTGTCTGGAAATCCAGCCGGGGGATCGGCTGTACGTCCGCACCACTACCCTGGCCGAACCCCTGGTGAAGGAGCTGTTCCGCGAGGTCATGATCCAGGGCGGACACCTGGAGGTCTCCTTTGATTTTCGGGAAAAAAACCGTTTGTTTTACGCCCACGCCGACGAACGCCAATTGCAGTACATCTCCCCCACTTACCGCCGGGCGATGGAGGAGTTTGAGGCTTACTTGTTTATCCGTGCGCCCTTCAATTTGTTCGAATCCAACAGCAACGACCCCGAAAAGGTAAAGATCCGGAGTGCCGCTACCGCAAAGCTCAGTGAGACCTATTTTCGCCGGACCGCCACCCGGGAGCTCAAGCGGAGCCTCAGCCAGTATCCCACCGATGCGGCGGCCCAAAATGCGGGTATGGCGCTGGAGCAGTACGAGGCGTTCGTTTACGGTGCCTGTCACCTCTACGCCGATTCGCCGATCGACGAGTGGTTGGCCGTTCGACAGTCCCAACAACAGATTGTGGACCTGCTCAACAGCCGCGACCACATCCGTTACCGAGGGGAGGGCATCGACATCGAGTTTTCGACGGCGGGACGGACCTGGATCAATTCGGATGGCCAGACCAATATGCCCTCGGGCGAGGTCTATACCTCACCGGTAGAGGAATCGGTCAATGGGGTGATTCACTTCAGCTATCCCGCCGTGTACATGGGCCACGAGGTAGAAGGAGTCACCCTGTGGGTGAAAGATGGGATGGTGGAGAAGTGGGAGGCGCGCCGGGGGCAGGATTTTCTCGATCGCATCTTCCAAATTGACGGGGCGCGTCGCTTTGGCGAGGCCGCAGTGGGAACCAATTATAACATCAACCGTTTTACTAAAAATATCCTTTTCGACGAGAAGATCGGCGGAACGGTTCACATGGCCATCGGACAATCCTACCTACAAACGGGTGGGAAAAACAAGTCTTCCATCCACTGGGACATGATTGCTAACATGAAAAATGGGGGGGAGATTTTTGCAAATGACGAGAAAATTTACGAAAGTGGGAAGTTTTTGTTGACGTAATGTTTAACTTTGTAACTTTCGGAAATGCCGTAAAATCATTAATTTACCCTATATTTAAATCCTTGAATACCAGAATTACAAAATCTAAGCATTCGCTTACGTTCTGCTAAAACACTATCTATCTAAATCTTACAAACTTAGACCGTGGATCAAAACATTGCATTTTTAGAGCTCAAGTATGGCAACATTTACGGGGGATACCCCAATTTTTACGCCATCAGTGAAGTCGCCTTTCTCCTTTACGAACCAAAGACCAACCGCATTTTCCTAGAAACCTGGCTCAATGACGTCGACGTCAACATCGTCAACGTATTTTCCAAAACCAACGAACTGGGCAATACGATCGGCAAAGTCCGGGAAGTGATGAACATGCGCACCCGCCGGAAAAAACAGTACGACGAGGAATTTAGTCTCGATGAAAAAGACCTCGACCACGCCTTCGCCAAACTCCGTCCGACCCGTCGTCCCATGAAGTTTTTTATGAACAAAATGTTCAAAAAGTACCGCTTCCGTGAGATCGTCACCTTCGATGGAAAACGCGATATCTTCCTCTGTGAAAAAGCCCAAATCCGCTTCAACCGGATTCGCATTACCGACCTGCAAAAAGACATTACCCGCGAAACCAATTACCTGTTCTCCCTCAACAAGCTGGCAAAAGTCATCAACTACAAGGAGGACTACGGTTTCCTCAAATCGAACAACCGCGACTACCGACTCCATCCCATTGCCTCGCGTCAAATTACGCCTCGCTCGGCAGCCCAGGATGCGGCGCGCCTCTTACTCATCCACGAAGAATACCACCGTCACCGCGACGATTTCCTGATGAAGGCCGCCCTACTACTCAACAAGATCGAAATGATGAAGAAGTAAGTTCTTCGCGATATAAGAAACCATTTGAAAACGCGCCCTCTCCGACTTGTTTCGGAAGGGCGCTTTGGATTCTGGTCCGACCACTCCCCTCCCCACTCACCCCCTTGTCCGTCGAGCCCACCGCGAGTGATAACTTCGGTAGAGGAAGTCGTAGAGTACGGCTTCGTAATGACGGGGCGCTTGTTCCAACCAACGGTTAAAAAACAGGTGGATGAGCGTACCACAGAGTTGCTCCCATGGAAGCGGCAGCTGCCCCTCCCGCTCCAAGCGTCGCAGGGCCCGTATGGCTTCCCGCCCCCCTTCGCTGCGCCGCCCAAAAGCCGCCGCTACGGCCGGGCCCAGTTGCTCAACGTCCCCCCCCAGCAAGGCGTCTAGCCGTTCCTGATGCTGCGCCAATTTGTTCCGTAGCCATTTGTTTTTCGCACGCCCCTCCCGAGCGAAGTGTACGCCAAAGCGATCCCGAGCGTAGCGGAAGAGGGACAGGACCTGCTCCTCCGTCAGTCCAAAATCATGGACTTGACAACAACAGGCCCAGACCGCCACCAGCCAGCGGGCCGGCCTTTGCCCCACCGCCACGCCCCCTAGCAAGTCGAGTACCGTGACACTGTCTACCCAAAATAACTGCTCCAAGTGCGCAATGGCTGCCGGACCGTAACGCTCCAGCTCGCGCCGGTAGGGCTCCAATTGAATTTTCCAAAAATGCCCCCGCTCCAAAGTAGCGTAACAACGTTCCAGTAGCCCTCCCACACTCCGCCCCGGAGCCCGATGCAAACGCAGACGCAGGTGAAAATCGGGATCGGGAAAGCGGAGAAAAAACCAACGATCAATCCAGCCTTCCCCCTCCAATTCCTCCAAGAGAGGCCGAAGCTCGTTCCGAAGGTAATGCTCCACTGCCCCCACCCCAGCGTACAGGTGCCAAGCCAACCACTCACTTCCCGGAGAAAAAACGGCCGTCACGGGGGCGGCCTTTACCAAACTTTCCACCCGCACCGGCACCTCAAAATCAGGAGGAGAGAGAGGGACCACCAATTCGTTGGTATAGCCCTCTCCCCCTGGCCCCTTCAAACAGGTCCCTTCAGAATGGTACAGGCATTCCTCCAATACCACACACCGCTCCCGCCGCAAAACCGCCCACAAAATATCGTGGCTCAAAGGATGGTCAGTAGCCAAACGAAGCTGCTGGTTGCCCTCCGCCAGTAGTACGTAGTCCGGCAGGTGCACCGCCCGGGCCCAGGCCCGCCAATACTTGGCAAAAGTACGGGCCCCAAAGTCTCCCCCCCGCGCCAAATCCGCCCAGTGCAGTCGCCAACGAGCGCGGGCCAGGATGACTTGATGGTATACCACCCGGGGTGTAAAATCACGAGCGTGAAGCGGCCCCCAATCCCATACCAGATGATCCTCCGTACCCTGAACCGCGATATCCGCCAGGAGTCTAAAGTGGGGAAGGGTCCGAAAGTGTGGATTGATGGCGTGGGTGAGGTAAGGCTGGATGCGTTGGCCCCGCACAGCCGAATGTAGGATCCATTCCGAACCCCGTAAGGAGAGCCACAAATCGGAGACGGGAATCCCCTCCGCCCGGTCAGAAACATCGTAGAGCTCGATGGCGTAGGCCCGTCCGTTCGATCCACTGAGATTAGCCGAGTCCATTCGGGGTAAGTGGGCCAGCTCAGCCACCAGGCGGTCGGGATAGGCCCTCGCTTCCTCTCGCAACATTCGCCGCCTTTGCTCCTCCAGGACCTCCGACAAATCGACAAAACGATTCCACAGCCGTCCTCCCGTCATGCCTCCCGTTTTGAGGTGTAGCACACTAAAATCTCCGGCATCAACCGCAGTAGCAGAATCGGCCAGCAAGCCAAAGCCCGTATAAAAAGTCGGTGCCCACGAGCGCTGGGGTGCTACCCAAAAGTCCTTTAAATCTCGATCGAAAAGCCGTAGTGGACGGTGTCCATTGCGCTCGCTTAAAGCACACTGTTCTTCGAGGAAAGTGCGCCATAGCGGAGGCAAGACCGGGGAACTTGGCACAGTAGAATCGGGCCTGAAGGGACAATCCGCCAGCAGAGGATCTGGTTCGCGGGGAGCAAACTGCCCCAGGGGATAGCCCAATCCGTTGGCCTCCGTCAAGACCTCCAGTAGTGGGACCGATCGCTCCGCGTAGCGCTCGCGAAAGGCCCTTCGAAAGGCATCGAGGGGGTGGCTCCGCTGCGGTCGGGGCAGCCGCCGAAGCAGGTGAATGGCCCGCGTCAGAGCGCGTATCACCCGCCGATGGATTTGCCCACCGGGCAATGATCGCGATGCATCGACCTGGCGGGGTACACTGGGAAAAGCCTCGGACGCATCAAGCACCTGGTCATTGGCCCCAAGGGTTTGACCAACTGCCTTCAGGCTCGCTAGTAAGACACGGCTAGATTCCGCCAAATTTGCGAGGGCGGTGGCCTCCGTGTCAAGCAGCAAGGCCTCGATGGCCAAGCGGTAGCCTTCTACATCCGTCCCCGGCCGAAGAGTGGGCAGAAATACCTGCTGATCGATCCAGCGGTGCAGGGTTGGTACGGCGAGATTGGGCAGCATTCCCGGGCTTTGTAAGGCCGCAATGAGTGCCTTAAAACTACGAGGTGCTTGCCCGGCGGTCAGGATACGTTGTAGTGGAATGCTCTGGGGCAGCCGACCTTGCCAAAAACGAAAATGTCCCTCAGTGCTGCCCTCACGACCGAGAAAGTGGTAGGTACCCCAGCTCGCAAAGAGGGTGCTGTTGGGGCAGTAGCTCAACAACTCGCGAAAGGCGAGGTCCCGCATCAGTTGTTCGTGTGCGCCCTGCACCCAGGCCGCATCCAATCTGGCGCGACCGTACAAGCGGGGATCTTCCAACGAAAGTTGGGTACGCTCCGTGATTTGTCCCGTTGAAATACCGGCAAAAAAGCCGAAGGGAGTACAACGGTGGGACAGGCGGAGCAGGTACTTCCAGAATACCAAAAATAACTTTTGGGCTTCGGCGTCGTTCGTTGGCGGAGCCTGGTGGTCAGCCAGTAAGTGGGTCAGCTTGCGAAAGAGGCGGGGGGAGGTACGGTGTATGGCGCTTTGGACGTCCCGTCGCTGCCACTGTTGGCGGGCCCAGTCCCAGGCCCGTTCTCGGCAAGGGGGCAGGGG
>CALCCH010000422.1 GCA_937899855.1 uncultured Saprospirales bacterium
CCCCATCCAAGTCTCCTTCGACTTTTTTGACGGCGCCTACGGCTCCAACCTCAGCGTCAACGGCCCGCCCGTCTACATCGGCGCCCTCAGCCAAGTCCCCAGCGACCAATTTGCGGGCGTCACCGTCACGCAGCTCGGCCAACTGGGCAATACCCTCGGCTACCGCATCCTACTGGAAGGCTCCATCGAAAGCCTGACGGTCGGCGGGCTGGAATTTGCCCTCGACAATGTTTGCTTCAACTACGATGCCTACCCCGCCACCTGCCTGGACCTCCACTACGACAATGGCCCCCTGACCATCACCAATAGCTTCGACTCCATCCCCCAATTTATCATCCAAACCCCCGGCATTACCATCCGCCCGCGCCTCTGGCAGTCGGCCAATGGCTTTCCCAGTCAGGGCAACGCCTTGGTCTGGGGCAATCCCGGCGACAACGACTACTTCCGGCTGGATACCATCAACCTCGACTTCGACCTGAGCCCTAGCGGCGAGGTCTACAACCAGATCCGTTTTACCCTCTGGCCCGGCTGCTGCGCCAGCGGGATCAACTTGGGCATCAACGACGGACCAATATACTACTACGAAACCCTCGACCAAATCCCCAGCCAACTGCCCGATGGCACCCAGGTGGAAGTACAAATCGACCAGTCCGACCCGCAAGCGACGCGCTACCACTATACGCTCTCCGGCCAGGACTTTAGCGGTTTTGAAGTGGGGGCTTATTTCGCCCTACTCTCCGACATCTGCTACGAATACCAGGAAAGCGCCAGCCAGGTCGATTGTGTGGATTTCGCCCCCGTGGCCGGTGGGGTCTCCTTTGGCGAGCTCTACGGTCAGGATCCCGGTTTTCTCGTTCCCACGGTCGACCAGTCGGTGCCCGTGACGTTGGAAACCTTTTACTTCAACAACGGGGCGACCGCTTTCGATCGCTTGGCCTACTCCAACAATGGCATTGAAGGCTTGAACAAATTCCTGGTCGACATGAATCTGAAGTTCGACCTGAGCCAGGTGCCCGGTACGGTCCACACCTTTAAGTTTCGCGGGTTTTTTGGCTCTTATTTCAATTTTGCCGTCAACGGAGAAGCACCCGTTTACGTAGGGGGCCCCAACGCCCTACCGGTGACCCTGCCCAGCGGGGCGACCGTCAGTAGTGAGGCCATTCCCGGAAGCCAACACGGATTTATCATCACCATCACCGGTGTGGATATGGAAGAGGTGCTCTTTGGTGGCCACGAATTGTACTTCGGCGAGGTCTGCTACCAGTACGAGCCCGATCCCGCCTGTGAAATTAGCAGTCTTTTTGCCCAGGTCAACTGCGCCAGCGACGAGTTGACCGTCCGCTTTGGCTACGACCAGGCCACCAGCGATAGCTTTGAGCTTTACCTCAACAATAGTGTTTACCAAAACTACGCCCTGGCTGATCTGCCGCTGACCCTGGATATTCCTCCCGGGACCGTCGTCAATAGCGTCCAGGCTTGTATCCTGGGGAATCCCGATTGCTGCGCCATTACCGATGTCCTGCCCTGCCCACCCGACTGCTCGATAGGTGACCTGATCGTGGATCCCGCCCAGTGTACGGGACCCAATCAGTACAGCTTGGTCTTGGATTTTGACTACGCCAATCCCACGGCGGACTTCTTCGACGTCTTTGGCAACAATGGGGAGTTGATAGGTACCTACGCTTTGAGCGATCTGCCCCTGACCATCAACGACTTCCCCGGAAGCGGTACGGGTAGCGATGCCATCGTGGTTTGTATTCAGGGCAGCAGTAGCTGCTGCAACCAGTGGGGTTTCCAGGCGCCCGATTGTACGCCCGATTGCGCCATTACCGACGTAGCGGTGGAAGTGCTGGACTGTACGCCCAACGGTATTTTCTATTTCCAACTCGACCTGAACGTCGATAACCCCGCCAGCGATAGCTTCCTCTTCTACGGGTCGGATGGCCTATTCGGTGCCTTTGCCTACGACGATCTGCCCGTCAACGTAGGCCCCTTGGATGGCGACGGGAGCCTCTACGGTTTTGAAGTGATCGACGCTTCCGATACCAGTTGTGGCACTGGCTTTACCTTCCAAGCACCCACTTGTTCGGTGGGCTGTTCAGTCGGCGTTATGGTCATCGATTTCGGGCAGTGAACAGGCCTTGACCAGTACGTACTCTACCTGGATTTTGACACCCAAAATCCCACGGCGGATTGGTTTGACCTATTCGCTGGCAATGGCGACTTGGTAGGAACCTACGCCCTCAGCGATTTGCCCCTCACCATCGACAACTTTCCCTCCAGCGGTACGGGTAGTGATGCCATCCTGGTCTGTATCCAGGGCAGCAATGCCTGTTGCAACGAGTTGGTCT
>CALCCH010000423.1 GCA_937899855.1 uncultured Saprospirales bacterium
CTTATCGACCTCGGGGTGTTGGACGAGGTGGGCGCCGACTTCCCCGGCACCGGATACGGAATTGAGGACACCGGGGGGCAGGACGGTATTCATAAGACGCACCATTTCGAGGGTCCCGATGGTGGTGTATTCGGAGGGTTTGACGACGACGGTATTCCCGGCGCGGAGGGAGGGAATGATTTGCCAGATGGCGATCATTAGCGGCCAGTTCCAGGGGGCGATGGCAGCGACGACGCCGATGGGTTTGCGGTGCAATTCATCGCGGCGGGTATCGTCTTCGAAAACGACTTCGACGGGCAGGTCGAGCGAGGCGGGGACTTGGGTCCAGCCCACGCAGGCTTGCATCTCGAAGTGGGCGCCGGGGCCGGCGAGGGGTTTGCCTTGTTCTTTGGTGATCCACTCGGCGAGGTAGGCGCTGTTTTCGGTGAGCACGTCGGCTACTTGGAGGAGGATGGCCTTGCGTTCGGCGTCCGGGCGGGCGGCCCAGGCGGCTTGGGCGGCGCGGGCACTGGCCACGGCGCGATCCACTTGGGTGGGGCTGGCGATGGGGGCGTGACCAAGCGAAGCGCCCGTTGCGGGATTTTTAACTTCAAAACTTTGGTCGGCAGTAACGGCTTCGCCGTTGATGATAAAGGAATAGGTATTCATGCTACAGGGGTTTGCGAATATTTTCAAAACTTTCGAAATATATTGTAGTATCTGCTTCCTAAAATATATTATTCTTCATTTCTACTAAAAAATTAAACATCATTCGCCAAAATGGCATTTAATTTCCCGATATTGAAGGATAGTTCAAGCGAGCTAAAGAATACTGTAATTACTAGCAATACCATGACGGAAAAGTTTATCGAACGGGGTACCGACTACAGCTTGGAATACGGCAAATTATCGGTGTACGAGACCAACTGTAGCTGTCGGGACATCAAGTTTTACTTTGAGCAGCACGTCCTCACCCTGATGTTTTCGGGGCACAAGACCATCATCACCGACAATTTGCGCTTTGAGTTTTTCCCCGGCACCTTCTTTATCCCCGAGAGCCGGACGGTCCATACCGTTCACATTCCCAACGCCAGCCTCGACAATCCGACCAAGTGCCTGGTCCTGGAATTGGATCCCGACTTTTTGAACAGTTATTACGAAGAGGTCTTTTACCAAACCGAAAATGCGGCTTTGTTTCGCCAGGAGGCGTCGCCCAAGGATTTGCGGTACTTCTTTTCCAACGACCGCCGTCTGATCGAGGCCTTTATTCGGCTGTACGAGCACCGCTTGCTGGACCACACCCGGGGCAACGCACTGATTGGCACCCTGCTGCTCAAAGAAGTGTTGCTGCGCGTTTTTCAAACGGACGGGCTGTACCTGCTCAAGCACAACTTTGAGCAACAGGTGGCGGATCGCAGCATCCAACGCAGCATTGCCTACATTCGGAGCCACTTGGGGCAGAAAATTACGGTCGAACAACTGGCGCAGGTATCCGGGGTGGGGCTGACCACGTTTTTCAAGCGCTTCAAACGCGCCACCGGACTCTCGCCCGTCGACTATCTGCTCCGCGAGCGCATCAAACAATCAAAAATCCTCATCCTCAAAAATCAAATCAACCTAAAAGAGGTCGCCTACCGTTGTGGTTTCAATTCTTACGAGTATTTTTGTAGCTGTTTCAAAAAGATCGAACGCGAAAAGCCCACCGAGTTCAAACGCAAACGCATCGCCCAAGCGGCGCAGCAACTGGGGGCCGTTCCACGTTAGCTTTTACGATAACGCACACGACCAGCGGGTATTGGAACCGCGTTTTTGACGGTAAATCAAAAGGATATGAACTTCAAGACGATTGTGCTGACCTTATTTTTGGCGATCGGTTTTAGCATCAGCTTTCAAAATTGTGACCTGGACGACGATTCGGTTTGCAACTGCCCTACCCTGTTCGGCGAATATTTTGACATCACCGGCTTTGACCTCACCCACAACGCCCGCGTGGAAGACTGCTGCCAAATCGCCATTGCCCCCGGCCAGGGCGTGGTCTTTGACGACTACCTCAACCTGACCCTCTCCTACTTCGTCAGCTACTACTCTCGGATCGACGCGCCCCAACCCCGTTGGAATTTTTCCCTGATGAACGAGGCCCTGGCCTGTACCTGTATCGAAAATGGCTGGAAGGGCTCGATGGACGAAGTGTTGGACAACATCACCATCACCACCCTCTACGACTTTGACGAACAGCACGCCGCCAATGATACGATCAACGAATTTTTCCAAGTCAACCTCGGCGACGAAGTCGTCGACCTCGATACCTATTTGGAGCGGGATTCCACGGCCGTCAATGCGGAGTTCCTATTCCTGGAATTAAAAAAAGCCCCGGAGGCCAGAGAAGAATTTCAGGTCCGGGTGAAGCTCGATTTGTCGACGGGAGAAAGCTACGAAAGGGAAAGTACCGTGATCCGAATTACAGAATAATCGCGGGCCACGGAGGGGCCATTTAACGGGACTATTTTTCCGCCCCTCTTCACCTGTACAAAGTATAAAGTATGAAACCCATCCTCGACGACTCCTTTCACGAAGTTGACCTCAAAGCCGTCAAATTTCTCGGTACACTGGCGGGCCGCAGTTGGCAACACGAACAAGCCCTCGGTCACTTGCAGCGGGCCCGGCTGTCCCTCTACCTCATGGCGGCGGCGGTATTTTACCCCGTCCTCGTTTATTTTTTGATGGAGCCATCGGCCCCCATCGTCATCGTACTGGAGCGCTTAATCCTGGCAGCAGTACTGGTGGGCTGTGGTCGATTGTTTAAGTGGCTCCGTTTGGTGGCCCTCCTAATTCCCTTCCTACTCGTCGGTCTGATGATCCTCAATTACCTCTTCAACGGCCTGTCTTTTTCCATTTGGCGCTTTGCCTTCAATACGGCCCTGTGGCTACTCATGGGCATCGGCATCTACTATCATTTTGTGGAGCAAAGACTGCGACGGGAACTGCTGGCGGCCATCGAACGCCGCGACCCGGAGGTACGGTTGCCCCGTTGAGTGTTCGTTTAGCAAGCGGTATGAGGAACATCCTCCGTCAGTCACCAAGGCTGGTGTTCCAAGTCACAGTAAGGATCAGCCAGCCGTAATTGGGCAATTCCTGGAGGTGGTCCAGCAAGGCGGATGGGATGGTTGCGTAACAGAGACTAAGGAAAGTGGGTCTTGACTTCAAATATGATCCGCTTCTTGATCTCTTCCCAATCAATTGGGACAATCATTCTTGGCATTGGCTCTAGTTCTGCATCTTCAAAATAAACAAGACTTTTGAAGACTAAGAAGCTGTTGCCATCAGGATACTTGAAACGGTAAAAATCAAATAATTGAGGAAAAGAGATCCAGATCAATGGAAATTCTATGGCCAAGTTGCAGGGCGAGCGCCGTGCCGCCTACGAGTAAGGAGTCATTGAGGTCATCAATATTTTGAAGTGTCCTTAATAGTTGTAGTGTTTGGGGATCGATTGTTTCATAGTGTAGCATCGAAAACGATCTTTATTAATTCCAAAATAGACGCTAAAAAAGTGGAGTGTCTTATCATCTAAATCCCTGACCATCAATATTTCTTCCCGAATTCGGGGGGTACCATATTTATTTTTAATGAGGCACCAATCCCTTAACGAGCCCTTTTGAATGACCCGATGGATAATAAATCTTGCATTTTTCTCCAAGTCCAATGAACTTACGTCTACGTCCCAAAATAAATAGCTGGGTAAGGTCATAACACGTTTAGATTTGGGTGATTCCAAATTGTCGATTTTCAAGATACCTAAAATAAAATTAGCATACAATTTTGTTTTGACCCGCAGATGAGTAGAAGCCATCTCAAAAATATCCCTCCGTCAATCGCCGAGGCTGGCGCCTTGTGCCGCGATGCGGGCCAGCCAGTCGTAGTCGGGTAATTCCCGCAGGCGGTCCAACAGGGCGGGGGGAATCGCCCGGGGCCCAAGCCAAGTACCCACTATCTGCCCCGCCAGCGAGCAGTTGGTATCCGTATCTCCCCCCACCGCAATCAGTTGACGAAACATTTCCTCCAGCCCCAATACTTGGGCCTGGGTGGCCGCAAAGAGCGCCAGCGGAACCGAATGTACAACGTAGGCATCACATCCTAATTGGGCAATGTCGTGGATGGTAGCCGTAGTCAATTGTGAGGCGATGGTGGCGAGGCGAGCGCGGAGGCGGCTATCGGGGAGTTCATCGAGGAGGTGGGTGAAAATGTTTTCCATCCCGGTCCCGTCCGGGGTGAGGAGGAGGCGTAGGGTGCGGTAGATGGCGCGGGCACCGAGGTAGGCTTCGTCGTTGCGGTGGGTAAGGCAACAGAGGTCGCGAAAAAGATCGGGCGAGAGGGATTCGACAAAGGCCAGGGGCGCGATGCGCATGGCGGCGCCGTTGCCAGCGGCGTATTCGCCCTGACGACCGGATTGCGACCAGTGGATGCCCGCATCCAAATCGCGGAGGGCCCGGAGGGTACTGGCCCCCAGTCCCCGCAAGCGGCGGCTGCGGAATAGCTGCCGGTAGGATTGGACGACGCGTTCGACCGTCAGGGCAGCCGGTGGGAAGAGGGCTTCGGCGGTGGCGAGGGTGAGTTGGGTATCGTCGGTGATTTGCCAGGGGGGATCGACGCTGGGGGGGGCTGGGCCCCAGTGGTACAAGTGGGGGTCGGGGGGAGTTTGGTTTTCGTAGCCGCTGCCCCAGGCATCGCCAATGGCGCCGGCGAGGAGGCAGGCGGTCCAGCGTTCGGCACGGGTGGGCGGGGGGAGGTTCATCTTTTATCCAAACTATTGATCGTCATCGATGCAAAATCTAAGGAGGCAGCATAATTCGACTGATCGTAGTCCGGGTATCCTATTTCCAGGGGTCTTAGCATCCTTTTTTTGGTAAAATACAACTTTATTTTTCAATGAATGGGAGTTGTCCCCTTGCTTTAGCAAAAGCAAACAGCACCAATGGCTAAGGGGATGCGGGGCCATTGACGCTGATACTGCGCTAGCAGCAGCTGGACGAGCTTCGATCAGAAATCGGTAAATATTTCAAATCGACAAAAAAGCAGGGCGAGGGTAGTGGTAGCACCGGAGGTGTTTAGGGTAGCGGAGGAGAAAATACTCAAGGCAAAATTAATTCCGTCACACGTGTAATTAAAGAAATTCTGGTTATCGAAATCAACGATGGTACCATTGTTCAGGACGTAGGCAAAACTGTAAATCTGGAAATAGTCAATGGGAGCGGATTCGGAGTAGTTTGCATTGGCATTCAGATTAATGATCCCAACGGTACTGACGTCAGCATCATCGATGAAGATGGCCTCGCTGTCGGGCGTGGTAGCCGTCTGTTTGATCTTGGTGATGGCGTAGGCGATCCAATCGTTTTCGCCTCGGTAGGCCGCCGCTTCGGTAGGGCCATTGTTACTTTTGGGCTTACGCCCGGTCAGTTGTTCGAAGCGGACATCGGCCATGATGCGGAATTTCTCCTCTTCGGTCAGGTCGTCGACGGGTTCGCCGGTAAATTCAGCGACCATCTGATCCATCTCGGCACCAGTAAATTGGTGGCGAAAATGGGATTCGGTCGGAGTGGTTTCGGTGAGTTCGGGAGTGAGGGTGGGACTCAAGTCGGACTTGTCGCATCCGGTGAGTACCATAAACAGCGCAGCCATGCTGGCGAGCAGGGTAAAACGTTTCATTGGGGAAATGATTTAAGGTACTTTGCCAATATTGGCAGGTGCTAAGGGAAACAGCCCGAAGCACAAAGGGTTGAATGGATTTTGTTAAAGTCCGGGGTTGCGCCAGGCAGGGAGGCCAGTATCTAGCTATTCGTAAGCAGTCCCAAACACATTAATTGTTCACTGATTTCCACAACGGCAAAGACAGCAGCCCCTTAGCGTGGCTACTGCCTAATGGTAGGTCTTACCACCGCTCAGCTGGCTTCCACCAGCTTAATTGGCGGTACGGACTCGCCTAGTCCTGACAACGCAGCGAGGCGATCGTAGAGGTAGCACCATTGGTAAACAAGCTGGCCCGGGAGCGGACAGCGAAGGTAAAATCCTCTCCATTACAGGTGTAATTGAAGAAGTTCTGGGTGTCGAAGTTTACAATCGAGTTGTCGTTCAAAACGTAGGCAAAGCTGTAAATCTGAAAGTAGTTGACGGGGATGGCCTCGGAGTAGCCCGCATCGGCGCGCAAATTGATGATGCCCACCGTACTGACATCAGCGTCATCAACGAAGATGGCGTCGCTATCGGGCGTGGTGGCGGTTTGCTTCAATTTGGTAATGGCGTAGGCGATCCAATCGTTGGGACCCCGGTAGGCGGCCTCGCCGACCTGGGTGTCGTTGACTTCGCGCTTGCGACCGGTCAGCTGTTCAAAGCGGACTTCGGCCATGATGCGGAACTTCTCCTCTTCGGTCAATCCATCGACGGATTCGCCAGTGTACTCCGCGACCATCTGGTCCATTTCGGCACCGGTGAATTGGTGGCGGAAACTGGATTTGGTGGTCGTATTTTCGGTGAGCTCGGGAGCGGGAGTGGGACTCAGATCAGACTTTTCACATCCACTGAGGACCATAAACAGAACAGCCATGCTGGCTAGCAGGGTAAAGCGTTGCATTGGGAAAATGATTTAGAAACGGCTGTCAAAATTGACAACTGTACCTCAAACATTCCTTGTTGGGAAGGGTTGATGGAGCCTTGTTAACTTAGGGTTAAGTTTAGCGGTGAGGAGCTTCCCCTCACCGCCGAAAACATTTTGAATTGGCTTCTAATAAACAATCATCGGAGCAATCGCTCGCTCCTCGCTTAGCGGATGCCAAAGCTCCACCCAATACAAGCCTGCGGGCCAGTCCGCCACGCCCAAGTCCAAGGAGGTGTGGGCCCGTCCCGCCCCCCATTCTTCCCCCTTGGTGTTGTACACGCGCCAATGGAAGACCGACCAGGGAGCCGTAATGCGACAACTGCTGTTCGTGGGATTGGGAAATAGCTGCAATTCCCTGGCACCACTATCCGCGGCGGAGTTGCGATCTGTAGCTCGTGGTCGATCCGGCCCGTCCCCATGGTTACAAGCCACCGGCACAACCGCCACCGGGCTGCCCGCCCACAACAGCAAGTCACTGGCCCCCACACAAGGACCGTCGCTGGAATTGACTCGGAACCGATAGTCCTCATTAACCTGAGGCAAAGCGCTGCCCCAATAATTGCCCCGCGCCGCAATCAAATTGAACGATCCCCCCAAGTCCCGGTAACAAATATCGAACAGTAGGGAACCCAGGATATTTTGCTCGTCTTTAAGTAAGGTATTGGGATTGGCTTGGGCCGGATCGCTACAATTGCAATGCGCGTAAGCATCAATCTCAAGTGCTACGTCTTCTCCCTGTATCCCGACGCCATTGTTGTCCAAAGTCGCACAATCCATCAGCACGGTACCGTAGGGTCCTTGGACATCGACCCCCCCTTTTTCTACTAGGATACCAACAGCGTTATCATCGACAGTAGCCCCCTCACGCAAGGCAACTTTTGTCCGGTTGACGTCCAGCTCACCCGGTAGTAGGTAAATGCCCAAATCGCTGCCACTGATCCGGCCACCCCAGACGTCGAAGTCGAGCACCTGAAACAGGGAGGCCCCTACCCGATTATCAAGCAAGTCCGTACCGGTGAGCGTTGCCCGTTCTACCTCGCGTAGGTTGAGTGCTCCACTGGGCAAATCGCCCGTGGGATAATCCTCCACCCGACAAGATACCAAGCCCAGCAAATCCACCCGTTCGGCCAGTACCGCGGCAAAGCTGTTTGGAGCCCCGGTAAATTGGCTGTGCTGTACATTCACCACTGGAAAGTCGTAGGCAAAAATGCCGACGGTGCAGTCCTCAAAATTACTGTACAAAATCTGCAACTCCCCATCGCTGGCCACCTCCGCGGCTTGGATGCCTACCTCTAAACCGGTAAAGGAACAAAGCTGAAAGTCGAGGTCCGTACAAGCGACCGCGTAAAACCCGTAGTTGTTGGTGCCATTGTCCCTAGGTGGAAAATCATCTTGCCGAGCCAATACCGAACCGCCTTCCCCCACACTGATCCGAGCGTGGTCCGCGTATTCTACCGCCCCGTTTTTTAAGTCGAGGGCCTTGTCATGCAAACGCCAATCGGTATTTTTATTCAAGCGCAAAAAGCGATCCCCCTGGCCGTGCAAGCGGAAGCCGTCTTCCGGTAGGTACATCACGTGGTTTTCGTCAAACTGCAAAAAGCCACTGCCATCAAAATTAAACTGCCCGGTCATCCTCAGGGTCCCCTGAATTTGGATGGTGGATTCCGACCACCACAGCTCCATATTTGCCCCCTCTTCAATCCACAACTCGGCACCCGGTTCGACGATCAAGTGCGACCCCCGCGCCAGGCGTAGGGTCCCGCCTTTTTTGACCCGAATCGTTCCATGCTCGCGGAGGCAAACGGTGGCGTGGTTGCCACCGCTGACCGCCCCGTCGTCATTGCCCAGGATAAAGTAGCCCCCATCCTTGACCGTGATGTAGGAACCACAACGCAGCGTATTGGCGGCAAAGTGAACCTGATTGCTGGCGGGGCCGCTGCCGTAGCCAGTGGGGCCAAGGTCGTTGATGCGGAGGTAGCCCCCAGCTTCGATCGTAAACTGAGGGATCGTATTAAAGCTAGCCTGGCCATAGTTGTAAGTGCTGCCATTGGCATTCGGTAAGGTAGTGGGGCCGGGCAATTCCGCCAGGGCCATTTGGGCGCGCTCCTGCTCGACTAGGGCGTTGTTGGCCAAATCTTCCGGGTCGGGTTCGGTGAGGCAGATGTCATTGGCAAATTCACCGATCTCCGGGTAGGCACCGTTGAGTCCGTTGAGGTACTGGTGAAAGGCCGTGACGCTATTGGGGTGAAACTGTGGAATGCCCACCGCACATTCACAGGTCCCCGCATTGTGACACATCAGATAGCTGGTACAATTGTGGGGTACCCCAAAGTTGTGAGCTAGTTCGTGAGCGGTAATTTCCCAGGAGTCCACGGCCCGCACAGTCCTCGCCCAGCCGCAGGCGTAGGCGTTGAGTTGGTTGGGAAAAAATTGCGCGTCAATAAAGTCGTGGGCCCCACAGATCGAACGCACCCCCTCGATGTTTACGCCCCCACTGGCTCCCAGCCCTTCGCGTCCCGAAAACAGGTGAACCACATCCCGATGAACGCAGGGATTGTTGCGCAACCAGTGGTAAAAGACGTTGTAATAAAGCGTATCCTTGTTGCCGGTGTAGGGATCATTGGGGGTCGTCCAGATATTGAGGTAGACCAAAATTACGGCCATGTTCAACTGATTTTGGTACACCCCATCGATCTCATTGATCCGAGCCTGGATGGTTTGTTCGACCTGTACGACGTCAAAATCGTAATCTTCGTAAAACTCGTAATCGACATCGGCGGCCAGCTCCAGGTAGCGTTGGGGAGGATCGTTCGTCTGGCGGGTCAGGGGAATCTCCGCTGGAGTTTCCGCTGGCGGGTGTGGCGACCAGCAGCTCGTTGCCAAGTTGGATTCGCAATGACGCGAACCGGCCTGGTATAAAATATAGACGTCCGCCAATTCTTCATCGGGCAACCAATTGCCCAGGGATTCCATCCGGTATTTTTCGCCATTCACCAGACTCAAACCACTCCAGAAATCATCAGCCACCGTCCAGCGGAGCCAGTTGTCGGGCTGCCCCGCGAGCTGGCCCCGGTAATTGATGTTGGGACGTAGGCTGAGGGCATCCACCGGGCCCCGCGCTCCCGTTTGGCTACGGATAAAATCCCGACTCCGCAAATCGTTTTCCCACAGTTCGACCGACCAGTGGAGGTCTTCCCCCAGGTATATTTCACAGGTAGCGCCGGCGCTGCCTTGGGCCTCGTATTGTAAAAAACGCCGAAAGTCGGCCAGGGGGAATCGGAAGGTCCGGTAGTCGCAACTGTGGCTTTCCACTTGTTGCTGTTGCGAGGGGCTGAGTTCGACTGCTTCGCCTCGGAAGGTATTGGGGCTTTGGGCCGCTAGGCTTAGGGTGAGGGCAAGGTAGAGGCATAGGAATGCTGGTATGTTTTTCATGGCAATCATTTTTTGGTTTTTAAAATTGAAGGGAGAGGTAGCAAGGGGCCGACGGGCGGGTGCCCGTCGGCGGAGATGGATGTGGTTTAGCCATCGCTCTTTTCCTCTTCCTTGATTTTGATGATTTTCCCCTTCAGCTCTTGGGCATCATTGGATATCACCCGGGGCTGTAACCATTTGCGTACTTTTCTAAACAAAGTCCATCTGGTTCTAGCCTTTTTTACTTTAATGTTGGTCGCACCCACTTTGTACGCAAATTTCAACGTAGCCGCAATAACTTTTTCATTGATAAAAGCACCTTGTTTTCCGATCAAACTATGTGAAACTCCTTGGGTGTGTAAGGACTCATGAATAGAAATAAATTCCGTGGTCCATTCCTTTTTCTTGAGGATTTTCTGTTCCGCAACGGTCATAAAACCTTTACCGGATGTCCCCATATTCTCCCTTCTTAAATCCAAAATCCCTAGAGGGCCTTTATCCACAACCCATAATTGATTGGTCTCTCCATTCTTTCGCTGTTTCCTACCCACTTCTTCTGGAACCATTTGAATGTCGTAATGAATGGTATATATAGCGTCCTCAGTTTGTAGCCCGTATTTACCATTTTGACTCTCATAAAATTCCTTGATGGCCTTAAAAGCTTGATTCTCCACCTCTCTCCCGGAAGTAAAATAAACTTGCTTAATTGTGATGGTCTTATCTTTGTGGTTTACGTAGATTCCAAAATCGCGGCCATCCATATCCACCAGAATAACTGGATTTCCAGCAACATAGTTATAGTCACTCAAACTTGGATATTTCATTGCGTGCGGATCCAAACTCAAAAACCGCGCAATATCACTATCGTAAAACCGCGCCCCCCGATAATCCAAATCCGTCTCCTGATCGCGTTCGTGTTGGGTCGTCAAGTACTTCTCCTTTTCCCCCGCCGCAAACTCGCGCAGGACCTTGCCGTAGGGATAGTAATCCACCACGTGGTCCAGGTAATACTTGGGCGATTCTCCACAGGCAAAGGCCGTGTGGAACAATACCCGCGTATTGCCCAGGTGGTCTTGCAAGTAAAAGCTGAGGTCCAGGGCCTCCGTCGTGACGTCCTCGTCCAAAGGATCGTCGTAGGGATCACCATCCTTGGGTCCACAGTAATCTTCTACCGAAACACCTTCCGTCGTCTTCCGCAGGTCGATCAACTGGCTCAGGTCCATCACCTGCTCCTGACCACTGGGGAGGGTCACCTTAAACAGCTGTTGAGTATTGCGGATGTCCAACTTTTGCTGCACCAAACCACCGCCCTTGGGGATGGCCATCTCCCGCTGGAATACGTTGATCTCCGTCCCGTCGCAGTACTGCGTTCGGAACAGTCGCGTCGGCAGGCGGATGTCCACCAGGTTTGTTCCCTGAATCTGATTGCGCAAATCGGTCAGCGAATAGTCTTGATCGCCACCCATACTACCCGGGCAAAACGGTACCGGGGCGGCACAGGCGCAGGCTTCCGAATACTCCAGCTCTACCCACACCTGATCGATGGAGGTGAAGCGGCCACCATCGTACATGATCGCCAAGCGGAGGCGCCCCAGTTGCCCAGCATCGGGCAACACATCCGGTATAATTTCCAAGTCCCCCGCCGTCTCAATCGGTACAAAGTATTGCCCCCCATTGATGGGCAGCAGGCGCCCTCCATCCGATAGGGCCAGGCGGGCAAAACCATTCGTCAAGAAAGCATCTTGGACGGACACCCGAACCGCCAATTCCGTCACCCGCTGACTGCCACCGATGCTGTATGCAATGTCCCATTCGGCCTCGCCGTAGTCCTGCTGCGGCCACCCGTCGCTGTGGATGTACCAGGGCTGGCCATCCAGGTAAAGCGACAGCTCTGGGTTGGCATTCAGCTGGGTCAGATCGGCGTAGGGAGGACTGGTAAAGAAATCGGAAAAGACCGTACTGCTCCTTACCGCCAGGGCCGTATAGCCATCCTTGGTCGTACAGGCCGATCGGACCATACAGGGTTCGTAGTCGTTGATGTACAGGCGTTCGTAAGCCACCCGGGCGAGCAATAGCCCCGCCAGGTCCACCTCGCCGCCACCGTTTCCAAATCCAGTGATCGAGAAACGCTGCTGTCCGTAGGCAATTTTGATATTTTGCAGGCTGGTAAAGTTGCCCGGCAAGAGATGGAATTCGTCATCGAGCAAATGCAGCTCGGTACCATCGCACAGGCGGATGCGGTACAACTCGGTGGGCAGGCTTACGTTCGCCGTCGTTCGCGTGGCCAGGTGGCTGCGTAAGGCGGGGAGGGCGGCCTGTTGTAGGTTGTAGGCCTGGGGTTTGCAGTCCGGCGGATTGGGATCGCAGGTGTCGGGCTGGTCGCCACCGTTTTTGGTAAAGGCCGGGGCGGACTGTTCGATCTTCGCTACCCGTTGGAGCCCCTGTACGTACCAGGTGATGGTATTGCCGCTCACGTCGTAAACGGCGAGGTCTTGCCCCGATCCGGTCCGCAGGTAGTATTCGGTTTTGTTGCCGCTGTTGTCATCGACGGATTTGACGATGCGTTGGTCGGCCGCATTGTAGCGGTAGGCAATGGAAATGTTTTGCCCATTGGCGTCGGTACGCGTGATGTCCCAGGGTAGGTTGGCCCGTCCGTAGTCCACGGTCATCCCCTTCTTGGAATCGCTGGTCATATTACCACTGCCATCGTAGAAAAAATTACGGGTACTGCCCAGGGATTCATCGACGCTCATGAGGCGGTTATTGCCCACTGCGTAGTGGAAGATGTAATCGTCCATAAAGACGGCTTGACCATCGATGATGCCCCGACTGATCTGTTCCAAATTACCCACCTTGTCGTAGTCGAACGTAGCGTCTCCCCAATACTGGGGGTTGATCAGGTTCACTACCGTATTGTCGATTTGGGCATCGGCCTTGAGCAGGCGGTTGAGGTCATCGTACTCGTAATTGTAATGGGTCTTTCCGCCCATGATATCGGCATCGCTACCGTTTTCCGCCAGTTGAATGCCGTAGTAGAATTGCGCACCGTTGATGTTGCCGTTGTAGTTGTAGGTGGCTCCGTCCGTATGACTGGGGTTGACTTGGTCATCGTAGTACAAGATCGACTTAAAGAGGTCACTCTTGATGCTGGTGAGGCGAAAACGGGCGTCGTAGGTGTAGATCGTTTCCTGGATGGGCGTATTGCGGCAGGCATCCGCGA
>CALCCH010000424.1 GCA_937899855.1 uncultured Saprospirales bacterium
AATTATGCCCTCCCCGTGCAAAACCACGTCCAGTACCAAGCCACCTTCGCCGTCGATCAAACCAGCAACAACAACGCCTGCCGGGGGACCATCTCCATTCCCAAACCCTACCGGTCCAATGTGAGGAGCTATACCATCGACGACATCGAACACGAGGTGAGTGGTACCAGCAATTTTCTCGACCTCCGCGAAACACCCGGCTACGCTCACTCCCACCTGCTGACCTCCATCCTGGGTGCCGACTACGTCGACCTCACTCAGGACGGCCCCAGCGATGACGACCTAGGTTACTGGATGAAAGTGACCTACGCCAAGACTTCCAACGAATACATCTGGAAGAGTCCCTTCTACGGTGCCAATTTCCTGGAGGGTCACAAGATGATCGAGAGCGATGACAAGGCCACCTTTATGGCGGGCAAGCGGGAACAGTTTTATCCCGGACGGCTAGAGACCAATACCCACCTGGCCGAGTTTTACTACAGCCCACGCAAGGATGCGGCGGGCGCCAGCAACATTTTACAGAACCGCACGAATAGCGAAGGAAGCGACCCGGAGGGCTATAAAGACCGCTCCGCCAAGCTCGATTCCATCCGACTCTATTCCAAAATCGAACTCGACCAAAGCAGCAATCCCCGCCCCATCAAGACCGTCCACTTTGACTACACCTACGAACTTTGTGGCAACGTCCAAAACAACTGGGGCCAACTCGACGAGAGCGGTACCCATCAGGGCATCAACCAGAACAAGGGCAAGCTCACCCTCCGCAGCCTCTGGTTTACCTACGAACGCAGTACGCGGGGCGAGCTGAGTCCTTACCGCTTCGAATACAACGGCAGCAACGAAAATTACGGGGAATACCACTTCGACCGTTGGGGAACCTACCGCGATCTGGACGCAAACGATCCCTGTACCAATATCAATCGCCCCTACACCGAGCAGTTTGACCCCGCCGAAGTCGATGGCGACCCACTGGATGGTAGCCACACCTACAGCACCAAGGATCAACTCAAAGCCGAAGCCGCCACCTGGCACCTCTCGGATATTTTTCTCCCCTCCGGCTCCCAGATTCACCTCGAAATCGAACGCGACGAATACGCCTACGTACAGGACCGCAGCGCGACCCAAATGTTCCAAATCAACCGCGTTGGGGGGACCAACAGCGACAATAAACTCAGCAATGGTAAGGTTGACGGGGATAACCCCAACGAGGAGCGACGCAAGATCTTTTTCCCCCTCGAACGCCCGATCAACAGCAACAGCAGCGCAGCCGAAATCCAGGGCCAACTCGATCCTTATTTCGAGGACTTGTACCAAACTCCCAATGGCTACAAACAACTGTTCTACAAGCTCAACGCCAACTTATTGGAATCCGATGGGCCCCAGGATGAACCCTACCACGAAGATGTGACGGGCTACGTCGAAATCGAATCTTACGGGGTCGACGCTACCTGTACGGGTAGCCAAGGCCACTACACCGAGGCCTACATCATGCTCCGACCCTTCCCCGTCAAGATCCGTAAAAAGCGCTATCACCCCATGGTGGTCAACAACTGGCAGTACCTCAAGCTCAATCTCTCGGACCAAATGTACGGCTACAGCCTGGGCAATGCCGGGGGCACCAGCATCGGCGCCCGATTGGGACAATTCCTGGGCATGATCGGCGAGTTGATCGCTACCTTCCGCAATTACTACAAAGTTTGTCGGGATCGCAATTACGGCATCGTCTTCAATCCCGACAAGTCCTTTATCCGCCTCAACAGTCCCGACCTGCGTAAGTATGGCGATGGCATCCGGGTCAAACAAGTGACGATGCAGGATTCCTACTGGTCCGCCTTTGAGGACACCCCGACTTACGGGACGGTTTACGATTATGATATGGAAGAGGAACGCTACGATCCCATTGAGGAGCGGCTGGTGAAGACCGGGCGGATGATCAGTAGTGGAGTCGCCACCAACGAACCCGCGGTGGGTACCGAGGAAAATGCCCTGCGCTACGCCAAGGACTACATCAACGATGTGAAGAACCGTACAGACAACTTGTTTACTTTTGAGTACCCGGTCAACGAATCGTACTACCCCGGTCCGGGAGTGGGTTACCGCCGGGTGACGGTCAAGAGCCTCGCCTCGGAATACGCCCTGCGGATGGCGCAGGGGGAGGGAGCAGTACCCAGCGAGATTCAGGCCTTGGGGGGTGGCTTTGCCACCAGTGGGGCGACCGTCAACGAATTCTATACCGCGGCGGACTTCCCCATCGTCACCCAGGAAACCGTTATCAGCGACAAGCGCAATCCGGCACCGCGCTGGATTCCCATTCCGTTTATCGGCGATATCCGGATCGACAAGTATACCGCCACTCAGGGCTACCAGATCGAATTGAACGACATGCACGGCCGTCCCAAGAGCGTGTCGAGTTACGCCCAGGACGAGGCAGGCCACCTCGTTGCCGAACCCATCAGCTCGGCCACTTATCACTATCAGGAGCAGCCCCAGGAGGTGTATACCTTGGGAGGAAAGAGTCGACTGCGGCACCGCCTCGACAACGAAGTGACCGTGCTGCTCTCCGATCGCATCGCTCCGGGGGTTCCCAACTGCACTGGCTGTACCGATCGGACTACGGCGGAGCTGGGGGTCGAACGGGAGTTCTTTACCGATGCCCGCGAAAGTGTGAGCAAGGCCAACAATGGCGGATTGGATTTCAACAGCGAACTGTTTATTCTGCTCTTCCCCGCCCTCTTCCCCGTTCCCTGGCCGAGCATCGGCCATTCGACCACCCGGGTCAAAACCGCCGTCACCAATAAGGTGGTCCGTCGTTCGGGCATTCTGAAAAAAGTGGTGGCGACCGACGGCCAGTCGACCGTCGAGACCGAAAACATCGCCTTCGATCGCTTTACGGGACAGCCCCTACTAACCAGCGTCAATAACAACTTTGACAACAAGGTCTACCAGTACAATATTCCCGGCCACTTTGCTTACGAATCAATGGGCTCGGCCGCGGCCAATTACGGGTTGGAATTTGAAGCCACGGTCAACATCAGCAGTGGCCCCACTTCCTACGCCATCATCAATGAAGCGGGTTTTGCCAACGCGGCGGTGATCGATAAGCTGGTCCGGGGGGACGAGTTCTTGGTTTACCTCCAAGGGGCGGAACGGCCCTACACGCGGGGTACCTACGTTTGGAAAAACACCCCCTCGGGCAACTCGGAACTTTACTTCAACTGCGATGCCCCGATGATTTCGGGAACGACTTACCGTTTCCAACTCCTGCGCTCGGGCAATCGCAATCACTTGGCCTTGAATGTGGGTGGCATCACGAGTCTGGATCAGGACCCCACCAAAAACCGGAGTAGCCAGACCTGTCTCAACTGCGGCGTTGGGAACTTCGCTCCGGGATTCAGTGCCAGCGAGATCAGAATCTACACGCCAATCGTTCAGGACGTACTCCAGGTTAACGCGACTACCTTTAGCGATTCCTGGTTTACGGAAGTCGACAAGGCGTGCGGGACCTACAGCAATTATACACACTACACGGACGATCCCAACCCCTACCGCTCGGGCCAGCTGGGCATATGGCGCCCCCACCGCAGCTACGCCTACGTACGCGACCGCGAGCAATCGACCGACGTCAACTTGGAAACCGACGGGACCTTTACCCTCGAAGCCTTTGACTGGAGCAATCCCTTTATCGAGGAATGTACCGACTGGCGACTGGTGGAAGAAACGACCAAGTACGGTCCCAACGGGGAAGGTTTGGAGACCAAGAACATCCTGGGCATTTACAATTCGGCGCTCTACGGCTACGGTGATTATTTGCCCACCGCCGTCGGTGCCAACGCGCGTCACTACGAAATTGCGTTCGAAGGATTTGAGGAAGTCAATTTGCCCGGCGCGGTCAACATCGACTTGCACCAGTTTGACCAACCCGAATCTGGCCACTTCGACTTTTTGAATGTTTGCGATGAAACGGATCGCATTCGCGAGGGGGCCGTGGGTAGAATCGTGGGGACTTACAACTCCGATGGTACCGAGATCACGGTGGATTACCCCTACAACGGCGAGCTGCCCTCCCTGGTCTGGATGCGGCTATTCGATCCCAATGGAAAGCAGTATCTGGTCCAGCGCCAGGCGACCAGCGCCCAGTCCAACACGGAAGGTCAAACCGTCATCACCTTTACCGGCTCGGCCCTGGGTGATGACCTGCCCGATGGCCTCTGTTTGGGCGGGGATGCCATCCTGTCCTACAAATACGCCACCAACCGCAACGCCAGCTACAACAATGGTTTCCTCCTCAAGGGCTTTGGCCACACGGGCGATCAGTGTATGTTCCTTTCCGGTGATGCGACTTGGGAAATGTCGAGCCTGCGACTCAGCGACCAAAAGGAGTACGTCTTTAGCTGTTGGATCAATGTGGGCCTCCACCCCGCCACGCACACGTACGAAAACAGCGGCTACGCCATCAACATCGACGGAACCGAGATCTACCCCTCCGGCCCCATCATCGATGGCTGGCAACGGATCGAAGGGACCTTTACCCCCAGCCCGGGCTTCTTCAATACGATTCAGTTTGACGTGGGCTTGTACCCGGCTTACTACGATGATTTCCGCATCTTTCCCGCCGATGGTAACCTACAGACCTACGTCTACGACAAGGCCAACTACCGCCTCACCGAGATTCTCGACGACAACAACTTTTTCACCCGCTACATCTACGATAGCGAAGGCAATTTGATCTCCACCCAACGCGAAACCATCGATGGGGTCAAGACCCTTCAGGAGTCTCGGAATTTCGTTCGCAACGAAGAGTAAATCTAAACATCCCGCTCAAAATCAAAATACCATGCGTACTTCATTTCCCTTCTTGTTGATCCTCTTGTTCGTGCTCGGGCTCCGGCCCGGCACGGCCCAGGATCTACCCACCGCCCTCAAGAAAATGCGCGATCGCTACACCCAAATTCAGCGCTACGGCACCGAGGTTCAGATCGACATTTACGAGGCGGACCGCCTACTGCAAAGCAAACGCGCCGCCATCAAAAAGGACCAGTACCACAGTTATTATCACCTCGACCGAGTAAAGATGCTGCTCAACGATCGCTTTTCCATTTTGGTCAACGATCAGGAAAAGGTCATCGTGATGCACCGCCACGAGGGAAAGTTAAAAAACGTATTCGAAGAGTGGCGGGGCATGGATCCCGAACAGATTGAGGCCCTCCTCGAAAACTACGAGGACTGGGAATTCGTGGCGCAGGAGGAGGGTCAGCAACATTACCGCCTCTTCGATGCGGACGGTCTGATCCAGCGCATTGATTTGTTTATCGACGCCGAGGAACATAGCCTCAAACGCTTGGTCTACCAGTACCAGCCACAGGGGAATCTGGCGGCCAACCGCGTCGTGGTCCAGTACCAAAATCAGCGCTTTGCCCCCCAGTGGTCGGCCGGCACCTTCTCCGAGAAACAATTTGTCTACCGCAAGGGCGGCCAGTGGCATCTCCAGGCTACCTACCGCGACTACGAACTGATTGAGCCCCGTCCGCTCAGCGACGAATAAGCCCCCGACTCTCCCTAAATCCCCTTGATTAAAAATAAAGCTGTCATGATCCAACGCTATCTCTTTTTACTCTTCCTGCTCGCTCAGGGCAGTCTCTTTTCCACCGCCCAGGCCCAGCACACGAGCTTTTACAAGTACCTCAAAAAAAGCGAAATGGAAGAGGCCCTCCTCGACGATCCCTTCCAACAGCACATCGTATTTGACGATCCCTACCAAATTGAGGAAGACCTCGATGATGTTATAGTCGAGCGAGAATTGCTCGTACACCTCATCTACGGCCGGGAAGACTTGAGTGACGTGGCGGGCAATTTCTTTGGCTACCGAGTCGACTACGAAGTGACTTACGGCCCCCTCACCCTCACCCTTCCCCAGCCCGGAAGCCTGGAGATTTACTACCGCCAGGACGAGGGGGTGTACCAAGTGGTCAACCGCCACGCGTTTGATAATTTGCAAGCCAGGCTTCGCATTACCGGAATCTGTCGCATCTACGACGACGGAACCCCCGACCTCTGTCTCAACGGCAGCAATACCGATTTGGGCATCGCCGCGGAGGATATCCGCTTGGAGATGGAAATACGCACCCACAAAATTTACGAGATCCAACCCTTTGGCAATAGCCCGGTCCTATTCCACGATGCCGACTACATCGAGGGCTTGCGCAACGAGGCCAACCTGGTCTGGGACTTTCGACCGGGGGATGTGGAGTACGAACTGCAATACGTCTTTTGGGACAGTCGAGCGACGGATAAACCCGCCACCAGCCTACCCGATTACGGCGCCCAGCTCTTTCGAGAGGCCATTCGGATTGAGACCTGGCACAACAAGTATTCGCTGGATGCGAGCTATCCCACGGGAACGCTTTATTGTCGGGTGCGGGCCATTGGCCGCTTTACGGGAGGCCCCGACGAGTACGAGGCCAAGCGCTACGGTGCCTGGTCAAACATTAGGGAAATCCCCATTGGAGATGCGGGGACCTTAAAGGCTTTTGAGCCCCAAAAGAACTGGCAATTTAGCACCACCTTTGCGGAGGAGGGCAAGCATAAAAAAATACTGACATATTACGATGGCGGCATGCGAGGACGGCAAGTCATCACCCAACTCAACGACGAGGAGACCAGCCTGGTGGCCGAAACCGATTACAGTCTGGAAGGGCAAGGCGTGATCAGCATCCTACCCGCTCCGACGAGTATGGGGGAGGATAATTTTTTCTTCAAGGAGAAGTTCAACCAGGATACCGAGGGCAATGCTTACGGCTACGACGACTTTGACCGAACGCTGGGGGCCACGGCGCTCAGCACGGTGAGTGGGGCGGGGCGCTACTACTCGGCCGACAATGACTTCGGAGGACTTTACCGCGACTACGTTCCCGACGCGGGGGGCTTTCCCCTCGCCCAGTCGCGCTACCTGCGCGATGCCACCGGCCGGATGGCAGCACAGGGGGGCGTGGGCGATTTTCACCAACTGGGGCAGGGTCGCGATACCCGCTACTACTACCTCAACGCCAGTGCCACGGAGCTGCACCGCTTGTTTGGTTCGAACGTCGGCAACAGCAATCACTACAAAAAGAACATCGTCGTGGACCCCAATGGGCAGATCAGCTTATCGTATCAGGACCAGACGGGGAAGGTGATTGCTACGGCCCTGGCGGGTACGGCCCCCACCAATGTCAATACCCTGGAGGGGATCCAGTTTGCCAGTACCACCAAGGCCCTGAACGTTCGCGATGCGGGGACCTCCAACGAGTTGATGAGCCGGAGTAGCAACTACCTGTTCAACGCGCAGGCTCCCACCACCTATCACTTTACCTACAACCTGGCTGGTGCCTTTAACGAAACCACCATCGCCAACAATTCGTATTGTACCACCTGCGAGTACGAGCTGACCATCTACCTCAAGGATGAATCGGGAGGTTTGGTGAGTTTGACGGATGGCAGTGGGGGACAAACGAACGAGATCAAAGAGGTCTATTCCGCGGACGAAGTCACTCAGGCCTGTGATGGTACCACCACCTACCCCACCCCCGACGTAATCTTTTCGGCCGTCCTGACCAACGTGGGTACTTACGAGGTCATCAAAGAACTGCGGGTCATCGGTGGTATGCTCGATATTGAGAACCTACAGACCACTACCAATCTGACCTTTCCCTCCTTGGAGGACATGCTCGCGCAGGCCATCACGGCCATCGATCTGAGCGATTGCGCCTGGAGTTGTGAATCCTACTGTCACCAGTGGATCTCCGAAACCTGCCCCGATGCCTGCTTTACCAGCCAAGGCAATCCCAACAGCAATTATTACCTCCAAATGGCGGAGTGCAACCCCGATCGTTGCCTGAGCGATTTGGAACTCCTGGGCGACAATCCCCTGGCGGAAGCTGCCGCCGCCGAATGCGAAGGCAAACTGGCTCAGATGAAGGCCCAGGTCAGCCCCAATGGGGTTTATTACAACGCCAACGACTTAGCGGGCTACCAAGCACTCAGCTTTACGGTGTACGATTCGGAAGGCGTGAGTTTTGACATCACCAATGGCCAGATCAGCGTCAACGATCCGGGGTACGACCCCAATCGCCCCTTGTACCTGACCGATCAAAATACCGGAATTTCACATTCCGTCAATGACGCCAATGACTTTTACAACCAGTTTCTCTTCGCCGCACCCTACTGGCAAGAACAGTGGGCCAGCACCTTGGTGGAAGAGCACCAGGAATACTGTCTGTATCAACACTGCGTGGATATCAATACGGACGAGTGGAATGGCGTATCCAGTCAGGCCTTTGACCTCAAGTTGGCTCGGGCCACCGGCTGGGAAGAGCTCGGCGTCACCGAGACCTGGTCCGTTGGCAATGCCACGAACTTTGTTGACGCCATCATCAACTTGGATCCCGTCCAGTCCCTGAATGATGCGGGGAACTACCAGCATCCGCTCGGCAGCTGTCCGCCACCGCCGGGCTCCGCCACTTCGCCCTCCTATTCGGAAGCGCTTGCGAATAAGTTGATGAAATACATCGATGATTCCAATGGACAGTTGATTTCCATCATCGAACTGGCCGAAAACTACATCACGGACCAGAGCGATCCCGGTATGAATGGCGACCCCGACGAGCCCTACTACAATGCGACTCCGGAGGAGTTGGATCTGGTGCGTTGGCAAATTTTTCGGGGGGCCTACGCCGATGTCAAGGAGCGTTTGTTGTGGACTTGCTTAGACGATAACGCCTGTCCGTTACTGCCCGATACGGATCCCAACGCCATTTTCCGCATCGCTCCCGACCTGCCGGAGAATAGTACGCAGGGGGAGATCGACAGCTGGTTCAGCAACAATGCCCAGCCCTTTTGTGAAGACGTCTGCGCCGGGCAAGCTGACTTTTGGCTCCTACAGATTGAGACTTACTTATTCGGGCAATGCAACGTCAGCCCCATCAGCTGGGCGGTGGATCGGCAAAATGCTTACGACTTACTGCTAAGTTTTTGTACCGGTGGTTGTACCCAGACCGAAATCGGCAACTCCCTAATCGTCGAAATCTTGGCCGAGGACCTGAGCAATGACCCCGATCTGATTGCCTTGAGTAATATCCTAGACAACTACGATAATGCCTGTCCCGGTGCTCCCCTAGACGAGGTCATTACCGAGTATACGGACTATACTTTTGCGCTGCCCACCGCTTGTTTGCAGACCATCATCCAGAGTACCAACGACAATATCCTTCCCGAGGCGGGCAATTCCACGGCGTTTGTTTACGTATTGCTCTCCACTGATCCCGACTACGGCTGCTACCAGGCCATCCAGAGCCCCACGAATGGCGGACACATTATTTTCGTCACCCAGCCCGACTTCGACTGCCCCACCAAATCGCACACCATCGCTTTTGGCGATGCCAATGGCAATCCCATCGCCCTGAGCGACCTCGACCTACTGGATATCGAGACCTTGATCTACACCGGGCTGCCCGATGATTACCCGGGCAGCAGTACGCTCAATCTGGAGGCCAGCCATTACTCTGGCTTCTCGATGGAGGTACAGTTCAGTCCGGCGGCGGGAGGCGGTACGGTTCAGGCCTACCTCATCAACTACACCCTGGGCGATTGTTTCGGCACCGCCATCAGCACCATCCAACAGGAGCTGACCGATTGCCAGGAGTACCTCGAAGCCCAAGTCACCGCCGAAGTGACCGCCGTGTGGCAGGCAGAGGTCGATCAAATCTTATCGGAGTACTACAACAGCCAGTTGAGCTGTTCGAGTGAGCTTGGCGAACAATTCTCGGTACGCTACGAAGATGCGGAATACCACTATACGCTTTACTACCACGACCAAGCCGGCAACCTCGTACAGACCGTTCCCCCCAATGGCGTCCAGCCCCTATCGGATGCCGCCTTCGATGACTACGGCAACTGGGATGGCATCTCGGAACCCGGGCACCAAATTAACCCCAGCCCGGATCACCGGACGGTGTACCGCTACAATAGTTTGGAGCAGATCGTGGAAAAACGAACACCAGATGCGGGGGAGAGCATTCTGTACTACAACGAAGCCAGTCAGTTGCGTTTTTCACAAAACGCTCGCCAAGCTGGTGATGAGCACTGGTCCTACACCAAATACGACCAACGAGGAAGAATGATCGAGAACGGACAGCTCCAGTACCAGAGCAGCGCCAGCTCGACAACGCCGAGTGAATCGGAGATTAATGATCCTTCTTTTCCCACGGTGAACCCCGCCAACGATTACAGCCTCGGCCACCGCATTGAGATGATCTACGATATTCCAACGGGTAACCAAAGCGTCTTTGCTCAGGAATACCTACGGAGCCGCGTTTCACAACCCAAGCGCAGTGGTATTGAGACCCGTTATTCCTACGATGCCCACGGCAACGTCAAGTCACAGGAAAACTTTATCACGGGCTTGGGTCGCAAACGCACTGATTTCGAGTACGATCAGATCAGTGGGAACATCAACGAAATCGCCTACCAGATGGGGGTCAAAGATGCTTTTTACCACCACTACGAATACGATGCAGATAATCGTCTGACCCACGTCCATACTTCCGACGATGGCCTGCTTTGGGAAAACGATGCTCGCTATTTTTATTACCTCCACGGTCCGCTAGCCAGATGTGAACTAGGACAGGATAAGGTACAAGGCATGGATCACTACTACACGATTCACGATTGGATCAAAGGAGTGAACATCCCCAATACTGCGGGGACTACGGGTGATCCCGGCAGCGATGGTGATGCGGGCATCAATCGCTACCACGCTTATGACGAAATGGCCTATACCCTGGGCTATTATAAAGAAGATTACCAAGCCATTAACTCCAGTCTCAATCAGGCCGTCCTGCAAAGCAGTACCTGGGATCAATTTACCGACGATGCCCTGGGGGTCCGAGCCAACGGTGGTGTGGCGGGCTTATTCAACGGCAACATTTCCTGGATGATTTCGGACCTCCGCCAGTTTAACCAAAGCGGCGTAGAAGGTACGCAGGCCATGCTCTACCAGTACGACCAACTGCACCGAATCACCAATGCCTTTAGTTACGAGATCAGCAACAATACGGGCAGCCTGACTTGGTCACACAACGGTAACTACGATACCCAATATCGCTACGACGGCAATGGCAATTTACTGAACCTCCAGCGCCGGGGTCCCCTTTCCACCCAGTGGATGGATGATTTGAGCTATACCTACGGAGCCAATACGGGCGGTCCCAACCGCTTGAGTCACGTCAACGAAAATTCGAGCATCGCCTGGTCGACCTACGACAACGATGTGGAGAACCAGGGAGCAGACAACTACGGCTACGATGAGATCGGCAATTTGATCCGGGACAATTCGGAGCAGATCAGTCAGATCAATTGGACGCCCGAAGGGAAGGTGTCGCAGGTGAAGTTCAACGCCCTCGGTCACGCAGCGGGGAAGAAGAATATTGAATACCGCTACGATGCACAGGGTAACCGGCTGAAGAAGAGTCTGATCGAAGTCACTTACATTGGTGGTGGTGGCATTACGACGGAAACGGTGGAGGAACAGTTTTATTCCCGAGGACCGGACGGTACCCTTTTGGCCTTGTACACTTACCGGGAGCAAGACGAGACTTTACGTCAGGAGGAAGTGCCCATTTACGGCAGTAAACGCCTGGGATTACAACGCTTTACGGATCGGATCATGAATGTGGATGGGGGCAGTCCGGCTTTGTTGGAACAACGGCGGGGAGATAAGGTCTTTGAGCTGAATAATCACTTGGGCAATACTTTAGCAACGGTAAGCGACCAGAAACACGGAGTGGATGTAGGCCCAGCGGGGGATGCGGATTGGTACCTGGCTACACCGCAGAGTGGTAGCGATTACTACCCGTTTGGATTGGCGATGGCGGGTCGGCAGGCCAGTGCGGACGATTACCGCTACGGTTTTAACGGCAAGGAAAATGACCGAGATTGGGGAACGAAGTGGATTCAGGATTATGGCTTCAGACTGTACAATCCGAGTATTGCTAAATTTTTAAGTGTGGACCCATTGACGGCTTTCTTCTCTATGCTAACACCTTACCAATTTGCAAGTGATAGTCCTATAGCGAATATAGATTTAGATGGACTGGAAGCAAAGGAGGCAATAACTTACAAAACTCCTGTTGGGACAACCATAGATATTCCATTTGATGCAGAAGTTGTCATCTCCACCGGAATAATGGAAAACCATGGTGTTACCTATTACAATGATTCGGAGCCTTATACCCCTTTAGACTTTATGGATAAATATCCATCTTGTACTTTGGGTGAATTTACAGTCG
>CALCCH010000425.1 GCA_937899855.1 uncultured Saprospirales bacterium
GCCCAAGGGCCGTACCCCCCAGGATTATTACGAATACCTCTATCCCAATCAGTACGATTGGCAGGAAATCGGGGATGAAAATTTTGACAAGATCAACTTTATGGGGGGCGACTACGCCATGATTATCAAGGATGCGTTCGAACCCGACGTGCTCACCGTCGGGGCGGATGGGGTGTATACCTACCGCGTTTCCGAAACCAAAATCAACAACCATTACGGCTTGTTCTGGGAAAGCCCCAACAACTCCGGCTTTACCGAGTTCTACTACGTCTGGCTGTTTCCCGAGGCCTTCGAATTCCTGAGCTACCGCGCCAATCGGGAGGGGGAATGGGTCGAGCGGAGCAATTCCCTGAGTTTTTTTGCCGAAAAGACCAACGACGTCGTGATTGAGATCCGTTATCGCAAAAAGCGGGCGGTGCCCGAGCAGCTGTCCGAGCGGGAAGTCCGTCTGGTGGACTCGCTCCGGGTGGAGACGACCCTGACCAGCCTCAAGGTCCGCGACAACGGGACCGAGGATGGCGACATCATTTCGCTTTACCTCAATGGGGAATGGATCGTTCGGGGGCTCAAAGTGAAAAAGGAGGCCATCGAGCTGAGCTTGCCCCTGCGACGGGGAAAAAATTATCTGGTCATGTACGCCGAAAACGAAGGTCGGATTCCACCCAATACCGCCATGATGGAAATTGCCGGGCAGTACCGCACCCTCAATTCTACTGCCGATACCAGTGAAGGGATTGAGATTTTTGTGGAGTGATGGCCGGCAGTGCCCAACGATTGGGCCCACTTGGAGGAAGAATGATGGGAGGGCCCGCGGGCACGGGACCCTCCATCATTGGACATTGATAAACCTATTTACAAACTGCTTATTGTTTGAAACCTTTGTGCTCCGTAGAGCGGGCACTGTATTCGAGTAAGAATAACATGCCTACGATAAACAGGACCGCTGCGAGTTTGCCGATCAATACGAAGGAGAGTTCGGCACTGGTATCCAGCGGTACCAGAAGCTCATTTTGAATGAGTAATATTAGATGACTCATAGTCTTTGATGGTTAATTGGGGAAGTGATGGCCGCTTGTAATCAGGCAATAACCACTACGTTTTTGATGAGGTAATAGTAAAAGGGGATTCCCACGATGATATTGACCGGGAACGTGATGCCGAGGGCCATGGGGAGGTAAAGTCCCGGATTGGCTTCGGGTACGGCGTTTTTAAAAGCGGCGGGTACGGCGATGTAGGAGGCACTGGCCCCCAGGATCGCGAACAGGAGTAGGTTCCCGATGGTACGGGTCAACACGGAGGCCAAGCCCAGTGCCAGTAGCCCGTTGCAATAGGGGAGGAGAGCCGCTTACAGGACCAGAAAAGGTCCATTTTCACGCATACTTCCCAGTTGTGAGCCGGCGCGAATTCCCATATCGAGCAAGAAGACGGCGAGGAAACCCTTAAAGATATCGGTAGTGAAGGGTTTGATGCCCTCGGCCTGCTGGTCGCTGGCGAGGTAGCCGATGACTAAGCTGCCCAGAATGAGTAGCACACTTGCGTTGTTGATCGAATGGTTAAAAACGCTGGAGAACGCCCCGGGGGCGCCAAATTCCTCCTGGTTTTTCCGGCAGTACAGGTGAATCAAAAGGATGCCTACCACAATGGCGGGAGCTTCCATCGAAGCCATGACCGCAATCATGTATCCATCAAATAAAACCCCTTCGAAGTCCAGAAAAGAAATGGCCGTGACAAAGGTGACGGCACTGACGGAACCGTAGGAGGCCGCAATCGCTCCGGCATTCTTGATGTTCACTTTTTGCTTGAGCAGAAAGAAAGCCAAGACGGGGACCGCACTGGCCAGCAAGACTCCGAGTAGCAAGCTACCCATGATTTCGAGATCGACAGTGCTGTGGGAAAGCTCGTTGCCCCCCTTAAAACCGATGGAAAGCAGCAGGTAGATGGAAATGAACTTGGAGGAAGTTTCGGGAATCTTAAGATCGTTGTTGATCTGGACCGCGGTAATCCCCAAGATGAAAAAAAGCAATGCCGGATTGGTCAAATTTTCCAATAAACTCGCCATGGAACTAGCAGATTTCGATCAAGGTCTTTTTGGTGTATTTGATCTCCAGCCCCATCTCCTCGGCGCGTAACATCAGGCTGTGTAGCTTAATTTTGGGGTCGTCCTTGAGCTCCAAAATGCCCTCGCGCTTCTCTACAATCTTGTCGGGGTCGATGCCGCTGCTTTGCATGAGTTGGAGCAGCAGTTGCCTCATTTCTGCTTCCGAACGCTTGGTCGTTGTTTTGGCACAAGCGCTGTGCACGAAATCCTTGGATAGTTCGAGTACCATGTTGTGAAGTAGTTTGAATCAGTAAATTAATTTTTTTTGCCCTGCAAAGGTGTGATAATTTTTTATTAACTTGAATTTATGTTTATTATGTATTGTATTAACTAAAGTTTATGAATTATACTTTACATCAACTTCGCATATTTATCAAAGTCTGCGAGTTACAGAGTATTACCAAGGCCTCCGAAGCCCTTTACCTCACCCAACCCGCCATCTCCATCCAGCTGAAAAAGCTCCAGGATGAGTTCGAAATCCCCCTCACCGAAGTCATCGGCCGCCAGCTTTACATCACCGATTTTGGCCGCCAGATCTACGACCTGGCCCTGGAGCTACTGGCCAAAGTGGATCAAATCGAAACCGCCACCGACCAGTACAAAGGCCTCCTGACCGGACACATTCGCATCGCCTCCGCCTCGACTGGTAAATACGTGATCCCCTACTTCCTGACCGAATTTATGCGCCAACATCCCGGCGTCAACATCTCCATCGACGTGATCAACAAGACCAATGTGGTTGAAAGCTTACGGGAAAATACGGTCGACTTTGCGATGGTCTCGGTCGAACCCCAAAACCTGGCCCTGGAATGCGTCCCCCTCATCCAAAACGAATTGTACCTAGTGGCCTCTACCAATTACCCCGGCTTGGGCAAACGCATGACCACCAAAAAGCTGGGCCAACACACCCTCATCTTCCGCGAAAGTGGCTCCGCCACCCGGACGGTCATGAAAAGCTTTCTGGATCGCAACCAGGTACAGGTCAAACGCTCCATGGAACTGGTCTCCAACGAAGCCGTCAAACAGGCCGTCCGGGCCGGACTGGGCCTGTCCATCATGCCCCAAATCGGCATCCGCTCCGAACTCCTGCTCAACAACATGCGCATCCTACCCATCAAAGGGCTACCCATCGTCACCCAGTGGAACCTGGCCTACGGTAGGGGTAAAAAACTATCGCCCGCCAGCCGGGCCCTGGTGGATTACATTCGCCTCAATAAGGCACAGATCAGCGTGGAACACTTTAGCTGAGGCCATTTCCCCCAAAATATTTTTCGTAACCTGGGGGAGTCCTGCCGCTCTCGTGTTTTAGAAGAGTCAGCCAACGGCATTGGCCCCCCGGGGTGTACGCTCTCCACTGGAGTACCGGGAGAACAGGGGAAACTGCCCCAGCACCTGGTAAAAAATGCCCACTCCAGCGATCAACCATTTTCGAGGCCAGCTGTTTTCTGCCCGTACACAACCTTCACTACGGTCATGTTCTGCCCCACTCCCTTTCCGCTCCGTTCCCTTACTGGCTTGCCCTGCCTGCTCCTTCTCCTACTGCTCGCTCCCGCCTGGAGTGGGGCGCAGGATTGTTGTAACAACCTCGTGCCCAACGGTAGCTTCGAGACCTTCTCTGCCCTGCCCAACGACGACTGCGACTGGTTCCTCGCCACGGGCTGGACCAATGCCGCCGCTAGTTCGGAGTGCAATTCCCGCAACGGTACTCCGGATTATTTTCACCGCAATGGTACCGGCCCTTTTTCCACCCTCCCCGACAATACCTTCGCCAACGGCATCGAGCCCCAGGATGGAGACGCCGTGATGGGCATCCTGACCTATTCCACCGTTTTCTTCAACGCCCGGGAATACCTCAGCACCGAACTGGAATGCCCCCTCACCGTGGGAGAGTCTTATACCCTGCGCCTGTTCGTCAGTCGCGGGGCCAATCCCATTCTCAATACCCTGGCGACCAACCAGTTTGGAGCCTATCTGTCCGAAACGCCCGTTCAACAACCCGTCAATACCAATCAGCCCATCGACATAACGCCCACTTTCGTCGTCAATGAGGTGATCGAAGATCGCGATTGGCGGGAAATTACTTTTTCCTTTACGGCCGATCGCGTCTACCGCTACCTGACCCTCGGTAACTTTGCCGACGACTACGATACCAACGTGGAGGTGGTGGATGGTCCCGGCAGCGCAGCCTATTATTTTGTGGATAATATTTCCCTGGTCAATACCAGCAGTCGCCTCAGTGTAAACTTGGGACCCGATCAAGACCTTTGTGCGGACGAACTGACCCTCGACGCGGGGATCTTTACTGGCGCGACCTACCAATGGTCGACGGGGGCCGTCACGCAGACCATCACGGTGGAGCAGTCCGGTACTTACGGCGTGACGGTCACCGGGGATTGTGCAGTGGGGGAAGTCGAAATCGCGATCAGCTTGAACAGTCCCGAACGCATCCTACGCGATGAAGTCATTTGCGAAGGGGAGCAACTGGAGCTCAACGGCGAGGTGTACACCGCTACGGGTACCTATTTTCAAACCATCCCCGGCGGTGGCGCTTCCGGCTGTGATCTGATCATCACCCTCAATCTCACCGCCGCTCCCCCGAGCGTGCGGGATACGGCGATTACCATTTGTCCGGGAGAAAGTTTGTTGCTCAACGGCGAAACCTTTAGCGATCCCGGTACCTATCAGCAGTTCCTTCCCGGTCAAGATGTCAATGGTTGTGATTTGACCCTCAACCTGACCCTGGACGTCGAAGTACCGTCGAGCCTGGATACACTGGTATTGCTTTGTGCGGGGGAGCGCTTTACCCTGGATGGCACCACCTACGACCGGCCCGGCAATTTCGAGCAATTGGTGGCCGGGGCCAGCGCCAATGGTTGTGCTCTGCGCTACCGGATTGAGGTACAAACTGCGGAGGGCTCTCTGAGCCTGCCTGACCTGGTGGAGGCCCGTCTGGGAGCCACGGTGCAGCTGGTTGCGGAGTGGCGGGGCAACAATGATTTGGAGAGCTTGAGCTGGTCGCCCGCGGAGGGGCTTTCTTGTACGGACTGTCTCGATCCCGAGTTGACGGCGATCAACGATGGGACCTACCAACTGCTGGCTACCGACCAGGCCGCTTGTACCTACTCGGTGACGGTCCAATTGCGCGTCGTACCCCAGGTGGACCTGTACTTGCCCAATGCCTTTTCGCCCAACGAAGATGGCGCCAACGATCGCTTTTTTCCACAGGGCAATCCCGAGGGAATTGCGACCCTGGGGCCTTTGACGGTTTTTGACCGATGGGGAGCGGTGGTGTACCAACGGGACCGCCTCGCACTCAACGAGGTCAACGAAGGCTGGGACGGCCGTTATGGAGGTCGGGACTTGCAGGTGGGGGTGTATACCTACTTGCTGCGGG
>CALCCH010000426.1 GCA_937899855.1 uncultured Saprospirales bacterium
GCAGGAAAGCCAATTCCAACTTTTTGGTCACCACGGAGTGGTAACGCTCGTTGAGGGCGATGGCGCGTTCGTTGTAGAACTTGGCGACATTGTACCCCAGGTTGCGGCTACCCGAGTGGATCATCAACCAGATCCGACCATCCGATCCCTTTTGAATCTCGATAAAGTGGTTGCCCCCACCGAGGCTTCCAACCTGCTTGCGGGCCTTGACGTAGTGCCGGCTGACGATGGGCAGCTCCGCCGCTCCTTCCGGCATCCAGGATTCGTCCTGTGCCTCCTCGTGCCAATTGAATCCCAAAGGAATCCGTTGCCGGGCCTCCCCCATCGCACGCTTGAGGTCGGCGGTAGTGATGTCGGTCAGTTGGGTCGGTAGGGCGCACATGCCACAGCCGATGTCTACCCCTACCGCATTCGGCACCACCACGTCCTTGGTGGCCAGGATCGAGCCGATCGGCATGCCGTAGCCCTGGTGGCTGTCCGGCATGATCGGGATGTGCTTGAAGGCGAAGGGCAGGTTGGCCAGGTTCTTGGCCTGTTCGAGCGCTCCGTCTTCAATATCGGTCAACCACATTTTGATGGGGACCCGTTCGCTGGAAATGACTCGTAACATGATGAGAATTATTTGGTGGGTCCCGAAGGGAATTCGGGACCCGTGGTTAACTTATTTTTCGGTGCCGAAGAGGCCCTTGAGCTGCTCCAGGACCTGGCCGCCACCCGATAAGGAGATGGTGTTGATCTTATCGGCGATTTTTTCAACGTATTCCATTTCCTTGAGTTTGAACAGCATGCCATTGTCCTCCATCAGCTTGGCGGTATTGAGCAAGCTCCGCGTCGAAGCCGTTTCTTCCCGCCGCGTGATGATGTTGGCTTGGGCGCGCTTTTGGGCAATCAACACCTGATTCATGATCTCCTTGACGTCGCCGGGTAGGATGATGTCACGGATGCCCGTAAGGATCAATTCCACCCCCAAATCCGCCGCCTTCTCCCGAACACTCTGCCGGACCTGTTCGCCGATCGCGTCCTTTTGGTCGAGCAAGTCGTCGAGGCTGAGGGCACTGACGTACTCCCGGAGTGCCATCTGCAGGAGGATGTACAATTGGCGGTCAAAATTGTGGATGTCCAGGTAAGTCCGCTGCACGTCGATCACCCGGTATTGGGTGTAGAAGTTGATGCGCAGAGCGGCCTTGTCCTTAGTCAGGAGTTCCTGACCCGACATCTCCAATTGCAACTGCCGGAGGTCGGCTTTGACGAGGCTCAGTTGGGTCGCGTTTTTCCAGAAGCGGTAAACGCCCGTTTCCAACTCGCGTTCGAATTTGCCATCCACCAGGAGCAATCCCTTTTCGTAAGCCTGCACGACGAAGCGTTGCTGTAAGGCTTGCAGGTCGGGATGGTCGAGGGTCGCCTCATCGAGGGCTTGGGTGATTTCGTAATCCCGCAGGTCGATCCGTACGAATTCGTAATCGACCAATCCGTTCCAGAAGGCGTGGCGACCGGCGCGCAGTACGCGCGTATAGTTGCCATTTTGGTAGAGCAGTACCAATTCGTGATCCGCCACTTCCACCACCCGCAGCTCGTAGGCCAGCCCACTATCTTGCAGGAGCAGATTCAACTCGCAGGGCGCCACGAAGGGCTGGGCCAAATCGTAGCGTTTGATCTCGTCCCAGTAGCTGACCCAGTGGGTACCCGCGGGCAAGAAACCCAGGTAATCCCCACGCCGGAAGCGCAAACCGATGGTTCCACGGTTGATTCTGATTCTTTTCATGATCGATGAATTTAAGGTACAAAAATTAATGACTACGTTGGTGAATAAAAGTGGATCCCACCGCCATCCACGCCGGACGGAGTTGCGTTTGAGTCGAACGCCAGGACGATAGTTTGTGACCAAAAAGCTATCGATCACAAAGTAGCGGCTGTTGGTCAACGGTATCCACGCTACTGCGAGGTCCCTTGCGGATTGTGGCTGCGGTCGGAACCGGAGCAACGGGCGGTGGGGCCACTTTTATGGGGTCAATTTTTTCAGAAGTTGACGACTTCTTGATGGGTGAACAAACCAAATGTTCAAGTCTGACGCTATACCAATTTAGCTATTCCGGCAACCGGAAGAAGGATTCGAACCTTCATACTTCAGGTAAGTGGTGGAAAACAACGGTACCCATGCGGCACGTAGTACCTCAGCGAGGCTACACCGGGAAGGCCATTGGAAACCTTCCCCAGGTCATCGTGGTATCGTTTTCCCCGAGGCTTCCCGTAGGAAGTTCTTGATGGACCGGCGAGGCGGTCCCTTTTTTCTTGCGTTCCGTGGTTGATCATCTTTTACCACAGCGCTTCCCTTTGAGCTAGAGGGAGAAAAGGCCACAGATTACATCATTTTTCAGTTGAAGTGAAGCGTGTAATTGCGGTAGTAATCTTTCGGCCTAAGTGTACTTTTCTTTTTAGAACAATGAGGGTATTTTCGCTTTTGCTGATTTTTCTGATTTTTCTAGTTTGGGTTTTCGTTACAGAAGTGCCACAGATCACGCTTGTTCGTTTAAGTGAAAGAGTATGCTGTGGTGATCTTTCGGCACCCGTACACTTTATATTTCTTGATCGTTCCTTAGCATTGCAGTCGGTTCAAAATCTCTTGATCCAGCGCTTTGCGCATGGCTGCTTCGGGACCCGCATCGACCGATACACCGCCTTCAACGTGGGAAGCTTCCGTAGAAGTTCCCAGGAGTAGGGATAAAATGCTGCCGTCGAATCCACCGATCATAATTACGCCTTCATCGTCGAGGGTAGCTGGAAAATCCTGACCCCGCCCCGTCACCCACCACCAGACGATACGCAGCTTGGGCAGGCCCACCGCCGCGAGCTTGTGCATCGCGGCCTCGTAGTTGGTTTGCCCGAGGCCCTGGGTAGGGTTAAACTGCATGTCGGATACCACGATCAGGGTACGGGGAAAATCTTCCACGGGGAGATCGGGATGGTTCCGACGAATCCGAACGATCTCGTCGATCACCGATTGAAAGTTGGTACTTCCCCAAGCCGTTTTGGCCGAGGTGATGCACCGGTACTTGGTGTAAAAATCGCCGTACAACTGGAGGGCTTGAGAAACCGAGTCAAACATGATGACGTGGTCGCGAAAAACCCCTTCGTTGAGGGTAGCAAAATAAATCCCCAAACTGATGCAGATGTCGTAGGCACTGGTGTTCGCCACCCGAGCCTGCATGGAGCTCGAGGTATCCAGGGCACACCAGACGTTGCCACGAATACCACCACCATCCTTTTTCGCCAGCTCGATCAAACCCGCAAATTGCTTATTCAAGGTCATGATCTGAGCGCTGCTCTTTGCCTTCCGCGCCTGCTGGATCAATTCGTAGACGTAGCCCGTAAACTTAGCCACGGGTTGCTGCTCGATCCAGGCCGTGTACCGGTCTTCCACCCCGTGGCGCTGGAAGGTACTTTTACCATCCCGTCCGGTATTGTTGACCAACTGCGACAGGGCCTTGCCCGGAATGCGTTGGAAGTCGATGGCTGCCCACTGCCCCGCCCCCATCTGCCGCTGGAAGTGGTGCGCATTACCGCTCGCCTTAAACTGGCGGTATTCACGGGGCGTCCACTGGAGGTAACGCAGGAGCGCGTGCGCAAAGGTATTCAAGGCCTGGTGACGATCGGTGTG
>CALCCH010000427.1 GCA_937899855.1 uncultured Saprospirales bacterium
GCGGTCAGCCACCTGCTGTCGGCTTCGGCTCCCAACTACCGCTTCTACGTCCAATTGCAGCGGGCCCAAGCCTTCGCCAATCAGGTCCACCAATTTGGGCAGGAACTGCTGGCGGTCATGCAACAAAAGGATGCCGAGGCCCTGGCCCAACTGCGGACCAAGCAGGAGGGGACCATCCTCAACATGAACCTGGAGGTCAAGCAAGATCAGATCGACGCCGCCAAAAACCAGGTCGATAGCCTCCAAGCCTCCGTCAAGTCGGCGCTGCTCACCAAGGTGTACTACCAGGGCTTGCTCAACTATACCCAGTCGGGCGTCCAGAGTACCAAAAACGATCAGCTCAGCCTGACCGATGCGACGACCGATCTGACCGAAAGCTTTGACTTCCGTGAGACGATCAAAGGCAGTAACCTGGAAGTACTGGCCAATATGGCCGACATCGATGCCTCCGAATTCCAGGCCATCGCCACCATTTACCACTACGCCTCGGTGGTGCCCTACCTGCTGCCCGACATCTTTGGCTTCTCCGACGGTGGGGAGCAATTTGGTAAAGCGGTCGCAGCCGTATCCGGGGCCTACAGCTCGATGGCGCAGACCTTCCAGTTTATCTCCACTACGGAGAAGACGGAGGCGGGCTACCACCGCCGGCGCGACGAGTGGACCTACCAGGTACAACAGGCCGACAATCAGCTCGACAACCTGGCCCAGCAGCTCGACGCGGCCAATACGCGCTACGCCATGGCTCAGCAGGAGTACGCCATCACCGAAAAGCAGATCGAGCAGAACGCTACGGTGCTGAACTTCTACCAGACCAAGATTACCAACGAGGACTTGTACCAGAGGATGAAAGGACAGCTGACCCAGCTGTATTACCAATCTTACAAGCTAGCGGTGCAGGTCGCCCAGCAGGCCCAATCGGCTTACGAGTACGAAAAGGGTTTGGTCATGGGCAGCCTCAACATCGTCAATGCCAATACCTGGAACAGCACCTACGAGGGCCTGATGGCCGCCGAACCACTGATTCACTCGCTGAATTTGCTGGAGAAGAGCTATATGGACGCCGATACGCGCCGGATGGAAATCACCAAAACCGTCTCGCTGGCCAGTCTCTTGCTCGATGAGTATGCGGATAAATACACCTTCTCCGAGTACGTCGGCAATCAGATGAACTCCCAGGATGACAGCAACTACGGCCTGGACTTTACCCTCAACGAAAGTCTCTTCGATAAAGATTATCCGGGACAGTACTGCCGCCTGATCAAGAATATTTCGGTATCCATTCCCACCCTGCTGGGACCCTACCAGGATATTCACGCCATCCTTAAGCAGACCGCCAACGTGGTCATCGTTCAGGATACGGAGGACGCCGCCGCGACGGAGGCCTTGCGCACCGTGGGAGATAAGCTGATTAACTTTAGCGCTCCCTCGGGTACGGAGGCCCGTTCGATTCCCGCCCCTTGCGCGCAAGTAGCGCTGTCGAAGGGTCTGGATGATACGGGGATGTTTACCCCCAACCTCCAGGATGCTCGCTACCTGCCTTTTGAAGGTACCGGTGCCATCTCCTCGTGGAACCTCTACATCAGCGATCTGGATGACTACATCGCGTCGGAGCGGAAAAACAGCCTCGATATCAGCGACATCATCGTGACGGTGCGTTACTCCGCGCTGGTGGGGGATTCTATTTTCCGCGGGAACGTCATCACCGACTGGCAGAAAGCCCAATAGAACTGAGTCGTATCTATTACATATGTCTGAAGTGGATTGCCCCGATTTTCGGGGTAATCCACCTTTTTTTGGGGCAAACACCCCTAAAATGAACAATAATCTACTTATTTTAATCAATATTACTCCCGCTGAGCGGGGGCTTGCCCTAGTTTTGTGGAAACGACTTAGTACTCTTTTAACCTTCAGACCTTATGAAAAAAGTAACCCTTAACGACAAAATCCGAGCTTATTGTGCTCAGCAACTGGATAAGACTCAAGACTCCCATCTGGCCATGAAAGTGGTGGTGATGGCTCCCCTGGCACTCCTGGCCAACGAGACGGCCCTGGCTCAGTGAAACGCGGGCACGGTCACCGAGAATCCCAATTTTGCCTTTATTGACATCGACAACGATGGTACGCCCGAGTTTCAGGTGGATGACAATGTGCGCCTTTGGTTTACCCTCAACAACAATGCCTGTAGCGTAGCTGTAGATACCGGCAACGGCTGGAATGGCTATACCTCGGTATTTCAGTCCGCCGCCGCGCCCGACCAGTTGGCCACCAGCATTTACCTACCCGCACAAAATTTCCTGTCCCGCGAGGCCCTGAATTACTACGGATCGACGCACGGCTACGGAGCGCTCGACATCCGGGGTGGCGTTTGGCCCGGTCCGCCGGTATCCGGCTTTGTGGGCGTCCGCTGCGATTGGGACGGTGATGGCAATTTTAACTACGGTTTTTTCTTCCTCGACTTTGACAATGCGGGCGATGTGACGGTAGATCTGTCCATCTCCGGGGTGGATAATGTGGACGATAATATCGGCATCGTAGGCTTTTGCAGCAGCATCGGCGGCGTCCTACCCGTGGAGTTGGTGCAGTTTGAGGCCAATTTTGTCGACGATCAAGTCGTCCTCCAGTGGAAAACCCTGACCGAGATCGAAAACATGGGTTTCCAGGTGGAGCGCAGCACCAACGGCAAAGACTTTCACAAAGTCGGCTGGATCGATGGCTCCGGTACCACCACCCAGAGCAAGGACTACCAACTCATCGACGAGACCCTGCCGCAGGCCGCCATTTTGTACTACCGCCTCTCGCAGACCGATTTTGACGGCAGCGTCAGCCAATCCGAAGTCGTATCGGTGATGGTGAGTGCGAACAAGGCCCTGGTCAGCGAATTCCAACCCAATCGGGTACAGAGTGGCCAGGATATTTCGCTGGTGGTGGATTTGACGGAAAACAATACGCCGGTGGAAGTACGGACCTTCGACATGCGCGGACGCCAAGTAGCGGCCAGCAGTTTCCAGCAAGATCGGGGCAAACACCTGATGGCTTTCCAGACCCACGAACTCGTGGCGGGCGTTTATTTTGCCAGCATCACGATTGGTGGGGAAACCTTCCACCGCAAGTTTTACGTCCTGGATTAGTCTTTCGCATCCACAATTTTTGCAGTACCCATGATCCCCAAATCTATTTTGTGGTCGGCCCTTGGTCTGTTCCTACTCCAAGCCAGCCCCTCCTTCGCCCAGTCGGACCCCCTATTTCGGGAGGTCCCCGCCGCGGAGTCCGGTATCGAACACACCAATACCGTGGTCGAAACGCCCGAGCGCTTTTTGT
>CALCCH010000428.1 GCA_937899855.1 uncultured Saprospirales bacterium
GAACCTCTCCGTCGACTAATTCTCCCACAATAGCTAAGGCTATTCCGCTCGAAATAAGGCTCGGCGAGCACCAAAATCTGGACCCCCTTCCTCCCAAAGCATTTGTAAGACACAACCTAGGGACACCGCAGGCCCAAATTCAATCGGGTCAATTCCAGTTCTATTTCGGTGACGGATTTTTGCCCGAGCTTTTTGATCCGTAAAAGCTCCGCTCGGGAGTAGGATCCCAGATCGTTGGTATTCCTAATATTGGCGGCGGTGAGAATATTAATCGTTCGTTTCGAAAGGTTCAATTCTTTGACTTCGTACACCTGTAGCTTCCCAAAGAAATCAAGATAACTGGAGATCAACTGATCCATTTCTAGAAGTTTGACGTTGATCTGTGAAAGGTCAAGTTTGGTGAGGTGGTTCAGTTTTCGCCGGAGAAAAATGGGAATCAAATACAGCCGACTGTTCTTAATGTGCGAGACCTTTTGGTAGGGTAGGTTCAATTGTTTGGAAATTTTGGTGAGCGAGTTTCCGTGTATGAGATGGTATAAAACGTCCGATTCTACCTTTGAAAAACCAATGTTGATCAATAGCTTTCTATCTCTGAATAAGTCGCGTATTAAGGTCTCAATTTCCTTTTTCATCGTTCATAGTATTGTAGTTTTTGAATTCACGGGGAAGGAGCGCGGGGGATAGCCAACAGAAATCGGCGGATGGTATTCAATGTATGGCAGTCTAAAAAAAGATCAAAAGACAATATTTGTGTATTGTGAGATAAAAAAAGGAATTATACGTAGTTGCCAATATGTTTTAAAGGTAAAAGTCATATTTAGTATGCTGAACTTCTCCAATCAACAAATGGCGCGGAAAAAAATAGCAGTAAAATGCCTGGTAAATGACACGACAAATACACGGGATTGTGAAATAAAGATTCGAACCCAAGGACGGCTACACCCGAGATTCAACAAGCATTGCTTCAAAAAAATAGAAGTGGAATAGTCAATCCTGGAGGAATAGTCCGCCCCAATGCCCATAAATCCGTATCTTTAAATGTATATTTTTGAGCTGGCTTACTCGGCCAAATTCCACATACCAGCACGGATGAAAACTAAATCTTGGCAAATCATCTCCACCGGAGGCATCTTGGGAATGCTAGGCGTGGTCCTGTGTCTGAGTATGGACCAAATATTAATTCCCCAAATTCTAGCGGTCATTGGAATAGAAGTCGCCGTATTGGAAGCGGTTCGGAAATACCTTTACCAAAGCGAGTCGATCCGGACGCTGGGCATCACCATCGTGATTTTTTCGATCCTGAATTTTCTCCGGCACGCTACCTTCTTTAACGTAGTGTCAAGAATCGGCGAGTGCTACGAGCATTCCCTGGACTTCCAGGGGTTCCTACTGCGGGAAACGGTATGGCTCTTGGCATCCCTGTGGATTCTAAGTAAAGGGGTCAAACTGCTGGGCGCCACCGAAGCCCCAACCTTTGGGGAGTACGTCCAAGCAAAAGAATTTAAAATACTAGCGCGCCTAATTCTCCTTCTTTTAATTTTGGAGATTCCCCTCTTTGGGATTCACGGTGACTTTGGCGGGGGATTACACGGGCATGGGTTGTGGGAGGCCGGAATGCACCTTCACTAGCGCTGCTTATCGCCCTAAGCCCGTTGGGGAAATGGCAGTAAGCAAATCCATCCACGGACAAAAGACCAGATATGAACACCACACTCGGAAAAGAAGAATGGGCCCTGATCGTCGGTGGGCTCACCCTCCTGCTGTTCGCCGCAGCCCCCTACCTACTGGATCTGATCGAACCTGCAAAGTCGATCGGTCAAATCATTGGGGAAAATGCCAAGGACTTGATGGATAGCGTGCGTGGCGACGGCTAGCTCCGGGGGACCCATTCAAAAAGAGCAATTTGGTCCAATCTCCTCACCATTACTTCATTTGCCCTATTCGTACTCGCCATGACCTTATCGATCCAGGTGCTGCAAGGCGGAACGAAAAAATGGTACGGATTAGGTGGCGGCTTGTTGGCGATTGCGGGGCTGGGCGTGTACTGGTCCTACCTGGCAATTGGACTGGTTGGGGCCGTCATCATCGCCATTGTGGTGCTGGTACTGGTGATCTTTTGGGGCGGGTGAAACCGGGGGTGAACCAGATGACCATTCATAAATGATCCACCGTCCATTGCCATCCTCGTTTTATTTTTTTATCTATTGGAAGGGAATGCAGCGACTCAATCTACACCATTCCACTCCATTTTTTTATAAAAAAGAGCAATAAAGCATGAAGATCAATTTTGTGGTAGTCACATTACTCCTTTACCTTTCGGTGGGGCAAAGCCAAACCATTACTTACGTAAACAATAGGACCGAATTCCAAACGATCAATGATACCTTTTTGGGAGCTAAGATCAACGAGATCATCCTGAGGGATGATTTTACCTTTCAGCTTGAGCAAAGCCCACTCATAGCGCGCCGGTCCTGGAGTACATACACCGGGACCTGGTCAAGGTCTGCCAATAAAATAATCCTGTATGACCAGTATAGAGTTTACGAACCACAGATTCGATTTCTCTATCCGGAGTCGGGACCCCAAGACTATTATGAATTTGAGTTGAAAACGGATCGAGGGTCTCGGCTAAAGCATCGAACCGTTGAAATCGGTTTTGTGTATGATTTTTATGCCAAGCTCGAATCGGTCAAGCGGGTGTACCGCCTGGATGAAAATAATAAGGTCCGTATTCCGATGGATGACATCCCCCATCACCGCGAACTGGCCTCGTTTGAGATCGACTACCATCTGAAGGGGGAAGCGCAAAGAAGGGATTACGTGTGTTCCAGCCCCGTCGTCAACGAAAGGGGAGGGGAATTGCCAACACGAATTACGGTGGTGATCACAAAGAAGCCGATCGTAGAAACCGTAGACCGTACCATCACCGCTGAGATTGAGGACGGAAAGTTGCGCGTCATTGAACAACTACAGGGGAAGACCACCATGTTGGATAAACTGGAATACTTGGAATTTGAAGCGGAATATACCTTAAAAGAATAAAAACGGGGTAGGGTAGGGGATGCCACATGGTGGGCGTCCCTTATTCATTGTAGGTAAACGAGCAAACAATGAGAGAATATCATTTACACAAGGGCGACTATTCCAAGCTCCAACTTGAAGTTCAAGATGCTACGCCCTATTGTCAGAAAAACGTACAGCATTGTTTTAAACCACACCGCCACAGCTTTTACCAGATTATCTGGTTCAAAAAAGCGGGAAAGCACTTTGTGGATTACCAAGAATATCAGCACGAAGCCAATTCGATTTATTTTCTAAACATTGGGCAAGTACACTACTTCTGTAAAGCATCGGATAATCAGGGCCTGCTGATTCACTTCAACGACATTTTCCTGACCCAACAAGAAAAAGATGCGGCCCATTACCTGGAATACAACCTGTTCAACGAGCTCGGAAGACCGTTCGTAGCGCTCGGAGCGGCGGCCCTCTCTGATTTTAAGTACCTGGCGGAAAAGTTGCGGTTCGAAATCGAAGAGAAGGCCAGCAATTATGGCCAACAGCTGTACCATTATTTGCAAATCCTCCTGTTGCAGATCGAGCGGCAACGTAAAAATGCAGCCGGTAAAACCTCGCCGGACCAACACTTTACCAAGGCCATGCGATTCAAAAAAATGATCGAGTCCACCAAGGATCAGTTTTATTCGGTAGCGCATTTCAGCCAACAGCTCGGGATCAGCCCCAAGACCTTAACGACCATCTCGAAGAAGTATTTCAAACGTACGCCCGCCCGTATGATCCACGAGCATAAAATACTGGAGGCCAAAAGGCTGCTCTCCAATGCCAAGCTCAGCATCAAGGAAATCGCCTACGAATTGGGCTTTAAGCAAGCTACCTATTTTACGAAGTACTTTAAAAAATACACCCATTTGACCCCCAAACAGTTCCGGGAGCAATTTCCCTAATCTACCATTCCTTTGCTCAGATTTGCCATTTTCCAAGGTGCCGTACCAATACCTTTGTGGGGATGATTTCATTGTGAACAAAAAGAATACGATGGCACAACAAGCATTAATTGTAGGTGGCACCACGGGGATTGGCAAATCCACCGCCGAGCTCTTACTCCAAGATGGCCTGGACCTCATCATTGTCGGCCGACCCAATAAAAACCTGACCGAAGCCGTAGCAGAACTGTCCAAGCTGGGAAGCGTAGAAGGCGTAGGCTTGGACCTGAGCGACTTCCGGGAGGTCCTCCAATTTTCGAAAAGCCTCCCCACCCAATATCCCCACCTCAAATACCTGGTCAACGCCGCGGGCTACTTCAGCCCCAAGCTGTTTTTGGAACATACCGAAGAGGAGTACGATCGGTACCACCACTTCAACAAGGCTTTCTTTTTTATCACCCAAGCCGTGGCGGAGGTGATGAAGACCAATGGGGGCGGCTCCATCGTCAACATCGGCTCCATGTGGGCCAAGCAGGCCATCAAAGCCACCCCTTCGTCGGCCTACTCCATGGCCAAGGCCGGGCTGCACAGCCTGACCCAACATTTGGCGATGGAACTGGCGGAATACCACATCCGGGTCAACGCCGTTTCTCCGGCCGTGGTGGTCACCCCGATCTACGGCGCCTTCATCGAGAAAGATAAAATCGAAGAAACGCTACGGGGCTTCAATGACTTTCATCCGATTGGCCGAGTGGGTCGGCCACGGGACATCGCGGAATCCATCCACTTTCTGCTAAAGGACAAAAGCGCCTGGGTCACCGGAGCCATCTGGGACATCGACGGGGGCGTCATGGCCGGGCGAAATTGAGGCGTACGCCAAAGAATTTTAAAAATGAGTATTGTTGAGTATCTTGACAATACTCATTTTATTTTGGCCAATCCTTGCCACCACTAGAAAATGGAAAACCAGTATGCCCTTCTCTACCGACCGACTGCTCCTACTCGTTCTTGTTGTTGTTCACGGTATCGCTTGTCGTGGGCAAGTAAAACCCCATACAAAACCGACCGAGCGGAATGCTCTGGGAATCGGTCGGCCCGTTTCGGCGCTCGACGATCAAATCTGGGTGGTCTTTCAAGACGCCAAGGGAAACTTTTGGTTCGGCAGCAAGGACAACGGCATTTTCCATTTTGACGGGACGACCCTCCAACAGCTGACCACAGCGGATGGCCTACTGGACAACGCCATTCGCGGGGTACAGGAAGACCAAGCCGGGAACATTTACGTAGAAACCCCGCGCGGTATCAACAAATTTGATGGAATAAAATTTACGACACTGGAAGTGCTGCGTACGCTTCCCAACGACTGGAAGTTGGCGCCCGAGGATCTGTGGTTCAACTGCAACGGCAACGCCCACCACGTCTATCGATTTGATGGCGAGCAATTGTACGAATTGCAACTGCCCCGACAGGCCATTGAGCAACGACTCGGAATCGATGAATCCGCTACTCCGTACAGCCCCTACACGGTGTTTGGGGTCGCCAAGGACCGGCGTGGTCACCTTTGGTTGGGGACCGTGCTGGCTGGGGCCTTTCGTTTTGATGGAGCGCGCTTTTTGTGGATTGGGGAAAAGGAATTGTCCCGGCTGGCGGATGGCAGAGAACCAGGGGTTCGCTCGATTCTCGAAGATCGGGAGGGCAATATCTGGCTGAGTAATTTTAAAACCAAATACGTCATTGCAGCCGATGCCTCCGGCTATCAAAGACGGCCGGCTGCGGACCTTTCGGAAGAAATGGCGGCGGATAAGTTGCTCTACTTCAATGCTGGCCTAGCCGACCAAAACGGCGATTTGTGGATGGTCTCCTACGGGGGCGGGGTTTGGAAGTACGATGGGGCCACCTTATCGAACTTCGAAATAAGCAACGCCGAGGAAACGGTGTTGCTCATCGACATCTATCAGGACCGCGATGGCACCATTTGGCTAGGGACCGATAACGACGGGGTTTACCGGCAAACTGCGGATGGTTTTGAAAAATTTAAGCCCAAAGGATAAGCGCAACCCCTGCTAAGGAGCGCCTTAGCAGGGGGAATAGTGCCACATTGGTAAAATCGTTTGGTAATTCGTGGAAATCCTTTAGTTTGTGGGCCTACCGTCTTTTTTCTTTGTGGGTAGCGTAAGCCATGATTTTGCGCTCGCTTTTCACCACACAAAAGAAAAAAATGGTTGTTACCAAAGAAATGTACGACAAGGAACTGCAGGCCCAATACAATCAATACCGATTTATCATCGCGGTCAATTCGAGGAAATGGAGTCTGAAGCTGATGACCCGTTTGGTCAGACTGGCCAAGGGGCAAAAGGTCAAATCCGCAGTCAACGAGACGCATTACGTGCCGAGTACCACCACGAAGGGGCACAAAATCCGCACCCGGGTGTTCCGTCCCCAAGGCAGCACCAAAGCGCTTCCGGCCCTGTTGTACTTACACGGTGGCGGGTACATGATGGGCTTGCCCGAAATGGCCAATGTCTTCTTTGAAGACCTCCTCAAGCGGCGGGAAGTCGTCATCGTGGCCCCCGACTATCGACTGTCCCAGCGGGACCCATTTCCAGCGGGCTTCAACGACAGTTACGACGTCCTGCTGTGGATGCGCGACCGGGCGGAGCAACTCCAAATTAAGCCCGATAATTTTATCATCGCGGGACACAGCGCCGGGGGCGGGATGACGGCGGCCCTCACCCTAAAAGTGCGCGATACCCAAGCGGTAAACCTGGCTTTCCAGATGCCGATTTACCCCATGCTCGATCACCGCATGATCACCGATACGGCCAAGATGCGGGGGTCCACCATGTGGGATGCCAATATCAACGCCTTCGCCTGGAACCTCTACCTCAGGAATATCAAAGGGCCGGTACCCGCCTACGCTTCTCCGGCGCTGAACGAGGACTACCGGGGATTCCCACCAACGATTAGCTTTGTGGGAGATTTGGAACCCTTTTACGACGAAAACCTGGCCTACGTAGCGGCCTTGAAGAAGGCGGGGGTGCCGGTGGCGTTTAAAGTTTTTAAAGGGGGCTATCACGGTTTCGAAGTGGGTTCTCCAGACGCCTCCCTCGCACGGGAAGCCAACCAATTTCAGCTAGACGCCTTTGAAACATATTACGATAAGTACATTCCCTAAATAACCATCTGAGTCGAAAATATCCGTACAATGCCAACCACCGTCGAAATACACAAGGTATCCCAGCTGCACGAGCTGGGCGGAATCGCCAGCCCCAAGCACCAGTTGGTCAGTGTGATTCACAACCTGGACATCAAGACCATCACTGGTGTTCAGGGCGTTAAGATCATCAATCACCTATACACGATCATCTTTAAGTCTTCCAATATTTGTAGCACTTTTAGCTACGGAAGGAATGCCTACGATCACGAAGAAGGAACCCTGGTCTTTACCGCTCCGGGGCAGGTGATGAAATTTGATAATGATGCCGGAGCCGATGGCCCGATCGATGCGGCGGGTTGGTCATTGGTATTCCACCCCGATATTTTCCGGAAGTCTGATTTGTCGGATAAGATAAGCCGGTACTCCTTTTTTCACTACGATTCGAACGAAGCCCTACACGTGTCGAATGAGGAACGGCTGGCCATCGAAGACCTGTTGAACAAAATTGTACGGGAGTACCGCCAGCCCCTCGACCGACACAGCCAGCACCTGATCGTATCCAAAATCGAAATGTTTTTGGATTACTGCTTGAGGTTCTACGATCGCCAATTTTTTTCGCGGGCCTACCTCAACAGCGACATCATATCGAAGTTCGAACGCTTTTTAATCCACTATTACGAGTCTGGTCAGGCTGTCCAAAAGGGAAAGCTGAGTGTGGAATACTGCGCCAAACAACTCAACTTGTCCCCCAATTACCTGAGTGATCTGCTCAAGAAAGAAACGGGAAAAACCACTTTGGAGCACCTTCACCTCTTTCTAATCGAAAGGGCAAAAAACCGCTTGCTCAACTCCACGGACACCATCAGCGGGATCGCCTACTCGCTGGGATTTGAATTTCCACAGCAATTTAGCAACCTATTTAAAGCAAAAACTGGGATGAGTCCGAAAGAATACAGATATTTAAACTGAAACTGGGTATCTAACAAGGGGTAGCGCGTTTACGTGCCGATGGGTAGCAGAGTTGGTGCCGGTAAGTTTAATCAAGCACAACCCTCGCTAAGCATGGAACAAAAACGAAATACTACCAAAGAAACCATTACCCAATTTTTCCTCATCGTATTCAGCGTGGTACTCGGTTTGTACTTGAGCGAGCGCATTGAAGAAAGCAAGAACAAAAGGGCGTCGGAGGAACTCCTGGCGACCGTCAAGGCCGAAGCCGTCGACAATATTGCACTTTTGAATTACTGGGTGCCCTATCACGATGAAATCCAGAAAGTACTGGACAGTCTTTCCAAAGAGGAGGCCTTTGTGGAGGCCTTCGTAGCCGATAAATTTGTCTTTTTTGAGCAGGTAATGCATCGGGGGACCTTTATGGGGAGACAGCCGGCCAGCGATGCCTGGGACATTGCGAAGGCCCACCCACTCGTGGTCAATATTGATTACGACAAGTGGGTAATCTTGTCGAGGATCTACAGTCAACAGAAAATGACCTTTGAGCCCGGATTTGAAATGATCAGCTTATTTGAATCAAGGGATGTCAATGAGCCCTCGGAGGCCCAAAAAAATCTAGAGTTGCTGTCGAACCACATGTTCGAGTTGGTCGCTCGGGAAAAGCAATTGATTTACTACTACCGAAAAGCGGTGGATATACTGGATCTAAAGCTTGTGGAGAAAAATCCAGAGGAGGAAGACCTTTGAACTTAAACATGTCCTAACGGTAACAAGCACCAAATACGACCGATGCAACAAACAAACCTCACCATCGACCTAATCACCCGCGATAGCGGTCTGGTAGAAGCTGGCGTGAACTACTTCTGGAAATGCTGGGGAAGCGATTCCAACTTTGATTTCTACCGGGATTGTATCGTACATTCCCTCGTTCCCGAGGTCGCCCTCCCCAAGTTCTACCTACTCCGGCGCGGCTCCGAAATTGTGGGCTCCTACGCCCTGCTCACCAATGACCTCATCAGCCGGCAAGACCTACTGCCCTGGTTCGCTTGCCTATTCGTCGAGGAGGCCCACCGCAACCAAGGCCTGGCGGGAAAGTTACTGGACCACGCCCTGCTGGAGGCCCGCAAAGGTGGATTTGACCACCTCTACCTCTCTACGGACCTAAAGGGATTCTACGAAAAGAAAGGCTGGGATTTTTACGCCCTTGGCTACGGCGTCGGCGGCGACCCCTTTAGCATCTACGTCCGATCGACGTGAGGAGGGGCACGCTAGCCAAACCTCCGCCCCACCCGCAGTAGCACACCACCAGACCATGCATGACTACCCGGCATAAGCATGCACTAAATAATCAAGGAGTGAGACTCATTATCACAAGCATCATCGCAACACTGACTTTAGTCACCTGGATAAGTTGTAATAATTACGAATCCAAAATACCCATATCGGATGCTAGCGGCTCTAGAATTAACGTATGTTTGGTGGGAAAATGGGTAGGTTTAGAGGCCGATGAGACCAGACTGTTCCCACAATTTGAAATCAACCTTCAACCCTTCAATAACCAAGAATACGTTGCGAGTTTTAAAGTTTTTTCGGGCAAAGGAAAAAGTATTGAATCGGTTGACTTGTATAAAGTCTTCAACTCAACAATTAATTCAAAAGAGTACTTAAACATTCAACCAATTGGTGCGCGCAGCAAGGATTTTATATTCTACCAAATTGAAGCGGATTCGCAGGATAGTGTATCCATTCGGTTCTTGATGGATTCATTAGACGTAAAGTTTGAAACGTCTGCGGAGTTTAGCGCTTATCTTGCTCAAGGAGAATCGCAACTGGACCATCAGATTTGGAGTAAACCCCTTACCTTTTACCGGTGGCACACCTTGACCTGGGATAGGACCAATCAAGTCAACAAAAGTGATCAGTTTGATGAATTCTATGCCTTGGGGAAGATTGATGAAAATGATTTTATGGACCAGACGGACGCTCAATTACAAGAACTGATAAACGGCAAGGAAGAAATCAAGATAGATAAGATTAGGACTTACTTTAAAGGAATCCGCTTGTACAATGGGGAATTGGCGTTTTGGAAAATGCCAAATTATGGAGTCATCAAGATGCGTTCGGGAGCTTTTGTAAAGCTAAAATATGACCTACGCGGACCAAGAATTGTAGACCTGACCAATCAGGTCGAATACGTAAATACCGGGAATGATGGAGTGCTAACTGCCGACTGAGCAGCCACCCCGACGAAGCAAGACCTACCGCCCTGGTTCGCTTGCTTGTTTGTCGAGGAGGCCCACCGCGACCAAGGCTGGGCAGGGAGATGACTGGACCACGCCCTGCTGGAGGCCCGCAAAGGTGGATTTGACCACCTCTACCTCTCTACGGACCTAAAGGGATTCTACGAAAAGAAAGGCTGGGATTTTTACGCCCTTGGCTACGGCGTCGGCGGCTATCCCCGATTATAAAAAATGTAGTGGTCCTGCGAACTTGGTGAGACCAGCTCAGTACTGAGAAACGTCGAACTTTACTTATCCGTAAAATATGGTTAAATTTATGGATGTACAAAAGTCTCTATCGAGCAAATATTTCATTATGAGTAAGTTAGAACTAAAGGGAAGTATTTTGGAACTCATTGCGTCCATCGATGACCCGACATCCTTACACGAGTTGAAGAAAATCATCAGTGACTTTGTTGGTAATCGAATCAAAGACTCGGATTACTGGGAAGAATTAACGGAGCAAGAGAAAGAGGCTCTGGAACTTGCTATCGAAGAAAGCGAGGAGGAGGCCAATCACGTGACGCATGAAGAGGTGATGAAAAAATACAGTAAATGGCTCGGCAAATAGTACGTCAAAAAATGGCTGGTCGGGTACTTTTTCCCCTCCCACCCCAATAAAACTGGCATCACAATCAGTAAAATCGTATATTTAATTTTTTTAACCAACACCATCCCCCGATACATTTACCTCCCCACACAATCCTACCCATAAGCAATCGGGCTGTCCTTCGCCGGCAGTACGGTCAAGTATACACCACAAGCACCATCCCTCCGCTGATTCACCCGCCGGAATCACCACCCTCCGGTCGTACCGCTGGCCTCACCCGCTCCGGTACGCCCCGCCCCATTTATTGAACCACCGCCCCCTCTAACAAAAACTTACAACACGACCATGAAACAATTACTACCCAGAATCTTACTCCTTGCCTCCAGTCTTTTACTGCTCATTTTGCTGTCCAACTGAGGCACGCACTCCCCCGCGTAAAGGAATTTTTTTCAGGTACTCCGCGCTATGGCCCTTCCCGGATCACCACATTTGGCAGCTTCCGGGACTTGGCACCATTGTAGTGCGCTCGTTTCGTACCTAGAGCCCTCCCAAAATGGGCAAGCCCGCTTGCCCCCAAACCATGTTCCTATGATACGATTTATTGCCAACGAAGGGGAGGAACCCCACGAGTCCGCCTCCCAGCGCGGCCCCAACGATGGGGAATTACTCGACGCGTATTCCCGTACCGTCATCCACGTGGCCCAGGAAGTCAGCGAAGCCGTCGTCCAAATCCGCAGCAGCAAAGCGAAAAACAAGCCCTCCCGCCGTCGCCGTCGGGGCAATGGAGATGCCACCGGATCGGGTTTTCTCATCTCCAGCGACGGCTTTATCGTCACCAACAGCCACGTGGTGAGCGGGGCTCAGAAAATCGAGGTCGGGCTCCAGGATGGCCGCCAATTCCCCGCCCGCCTCATCGGCGACGATCCCGCCACCGACCTGGCCGTCCTCCAAATCGACGCCAGTGGCCTGAGCTGGGCCCGCTTTGGCGATTCCAGCCAATTGCAGGTCGGCCAGCTGGCCATTGCCATCGGCAATCCCTACGGCTTTCAGTATTCGGTGACGGCCGGCGTGGTGAGTGCCCTGGGGCGGAGCCTGCGCTCGGAAAGCGGCCGCCTGATCGATGACGTGATCCAGACCGACGCCGCCCTCAATCCCGGCAATTCGGGCGGGCCCCTGGTCGATTCCCACGGTCGGATCATCGGGGTCAATACCGCCGTCATCCTGCCCGCCCAGGGGCTGTGCTTTGCCGTCACTTCCAACCTGGCCGAATACGTGGTGGGCAAACTGATTCGCGACGGGAAGGTCCGCCGGGGCTACATCGGCATCGCCGGTCAGCAGGTGCGCATCAATTCACGGATGCTACAGCGCTTCAAACTCCAAAAACCGATGGCCGTGATGGTCCAGCAGGTGGAGGCGGACTGCCCCGCGTACAATGCCGAACTGCGCCAGGGCGACCTGATCCTCGAATTCGACGGGGAGGCGATCCACTCCATCGACGACCTGCACCGCTGCCTCAGCGAGGCTTCCATCGGTCGGGTTATTCGGCTGACCGTACTGCGCAACGGAAAAAAAACGATTGCCAGCGTCATTCCAGCGGAATTGGTATAAGCCACCTTTTGTCCGCCAAATGCCGCCCCTGGTCGGTAAAAGTGGGGAAGCCCTCGAATTATTTTTCCCGCGGATAATAAGCGGAATTTGCGCGACGTTTTAGGGGAGACTTTAGAAAATGCATAACATATATCCTATTTCTGGAAGCGGGAGTCCCCAAAAGGCTCCCGCTTTTTTTGTGCTGCCATCCCGGAGCTTACTTACTCCTCCGCTTGGTACTCGATGCGCCCGCCGACGATGGTGTACAAGACCTTCGCCGTCAGAATTTCTTCGTCCGTACAGGTCAGCAAATCGTTTGATAGGATGACAATATCGGCCAATTTGCCCACCTCCAGCGAGCCCTTGAGTGCCTCCTCAAAACCCGCGTAGGCATTGCCGAGGGTGTAGGAATGGAGGGCTTCGGCGCGGGTCATTTTTTGTTTGGTAAAAAATTCCAGGCCGTTGTCGGCGCGTTTGCGGGTGACCGAGGCGTAAAAGCTTCGCAGCGGATCGACGTCTTCTACCGGGGCATCCGTCACGTTGGCAATTTGGGCGCCGCTGTCGAGGAGGGAGCGCCAGGCGTAGGCTCCCTTGGCGGCCCGTTCGACCCCCAGGCGATCCACTACGAAAGGAGCATCGGAGGTACAGTGGACCCCCTGCATCGAAGCGATCACGCCCAGCTCATTAAAACGGGGAATGTCCCTGGGGTGCAAGTGCTGGGCATGCTCGATCCGCCAGCGGTGGTCCTCGGGGATGGTCTTTTGGTCTACCTTGGTTTGGATGATGTCCAGGACTTCCCGGTTGGCCCGATCGCCAATAGCGTGGATACAGAGCTGCATATTGCGCGCCTGGGCCAGTCCGGCGATGCGTTCGACCTCGCTGATCTCGGTCGTATTTTGACCGACAAAATGTACCTTGTCGGCGTAGGGCCTCAGGAGCCAGGCCCCAAAGGAACCCAGGGCACCATCGACCTCGGTTTTGATGGCCCGACAGCTAAAAAAGTGGTTGCCGACGTCGAGAATGGGGAAACGGTCGAGTTGGTCCTTCATTTCTTCGTAGGAATGCCGAACCATCACCCAGAGTCGGAGTCGCAATTGGGCTTGTTCCGCCAGGTGTTGGTAATTTTCGATTTCGTAGAATTTGGAGCCCGCGTCTTGGAAGGTGGTGATGCCCTTTTGCAGGCATTCCTGCTGGGCCAGTTCAATGGCCCGGAGCCAGTCCTGATGGAGGGCGGCGGGGTCCTTCTGGGCTTCGTAGTCGCGCAGGGCCCGGTAGATGGCATCCTGGGCCCGCTCTTCGAATACGCCGATGGGGCGCCCCGTATTGTCGCGGACGATGGCGCCACCGGTGGGGTCGGGGGTTTCGCTACTGATGCCGGCGGCCTGCATGGCGCGGGCGTTGGCGAAGGAGGAGTGGCCACTGGCGTGTTTGAGCAGTACGGGATTGTCGGGGGTGAGGGCGCTCAATTCGTCGTGGAAGGGATAGCCTTCCCACTGGCGATTGGGCAGGCTGTCCCACTTTTCCTGGTGCCAGCCCCGGCCCTCGATCCATACCCCGGGGGGCAGGTCCTGGACCTTTTCGGCTACCATGGCGAGGATTTCTTCCCAACTGTCGGTGTTTAGAAAGTTGAGGTTGATCATGCTCTCCCCCAGCATCGAAAAGTGGCCGTGCCCCTCGATAAAACCCGGCATGACGAATTTTCCACGGGCGTCGATCAGCTTGGTCTCGGGGCCCTTGCGGGCCAGCATTTCCTCGTTGGTACCCAGGGCCACGATCCGCCCCTCACTGATGGCGATGGCCTCGGCCGGGATCGGCTGTGGGGCCACGGTGGCGATGTTGCCATTGGTAATGATGAGGCTAATTGGGTCGGAGGACTCGCAGCTCCACAACTGGAAGATACCCAGGAAGAGAAAAAAACAACGGAATGGATGCATCGAATGGCGGTATTTTGGGGTCTAAGTTAACCAAAGCCACCGAAATGGAGAAAAAGAAAGCATCTCACAAATGATTTGGAGATGCCTTCGGAGCGTGTTATTGTCAAAACAATCTTTATTCTGTTTTCCGACGAAAAAAGAAATTTCTCTCTTGCAGTCTAAGACTTGGCTTACACTTGGTCAAAATTATTTGTTGGGTCAAAAGTGGGTGCGGAATAAGGGAGATAGGATGGTGTAGTTTCCTATCTTATTGCCTTTCAATATTTTCGATCGGGCAGATCAATAAGGACTGTAGAACAACTATTTGATTACTTTCGCGTACAGTAACAAATTTAAAGGCATTAAGCATCAGAATCTAGGACAGTTTCGGGGATAAATAACCTACGTGTTCAGCGAATTATTGATATTTTTTTTGGATAAATGATTGTCTTTCAGTATTTTGGATCAGTGAGAAAAAGGCATTTTTTGACTTTTAGAGAGAACTAGTATGGGGTCACTAATTGAAATGATAAAAATTCTCAGTCGTCACAAGCTCAAACGAATTGAAGTGATGGGCAATCCCGGGGAAGGAACGGGTAAGTTGTACGACCTGTATAACGGCTTTCAATCCGGCCGCTTTTCCAATGATGAAGAAGCCGCCCGCGAGATTTACCAAGCCGAACCCTCCGATCGTCGGTACCGTAAGTTAAAAAACAAATTGAAGAACCGACTCATCAATACCCTGGTTTTTATCGACGCCAACCAGCCCCGCTTCAACGAATACGCCATCGCGCGCTTCAATTGCCTCAAACTGTTTACCGCCCAGCAGATTTTTAACTTCTACCGCGGCGTTCGCAGCTCGGAAGAATTGGGAAGCAAAGCCCTCAAGGAGGCCGATAAATACGGGTTTTATTTTATCGCCCTCGAAATTACCCGCAGCCTCCGCAATCGACAGGCCATCCGCGGTACCGCCCGCGATCTGGCCGCCCTCAACCAAAAGATTCGCCAGTACCAGAAGGTCATCGAGGCCGAATGCCTGGCCGAAGAATACTACTACAGCCTGGTCGCCACCTTCTCCCGCTCGGGCGCCAGTAGGGGCGAACTGCTCGAAGACGCCATCCGTCAGGAAAAAGAACTCCGCCCCTATACCGAAGCCCACAATTCGGTGATGCTGACCTACTACGCCCGCAACTTTTTTGCCCTGCGCTACATCCTGGACAACGATTACCAGCGGGCCCTGGAGGAGTGCAAAATCGCCATCGAGCAAATCGAGGAGCGCAAATACTATCCCCACATCTTCCTCTTCGCCCTCTGGTTCCGCATCCTCCAGTGCCACCTACAGCTCAAAAATTACCACGAAGGCGAACGGGTAGTCCAGCGTTGTCTCGAACTCACCGCCACCGGATCGGTCCACAACCATTTTGTCACCCGCGAGATGCACCTCCTGTTGAGCCTTCACACCGAACAGTACGACCGTGGTTGTGATATCTATTTCGATACCATCGAGTCGGACCGCTACCGCTTGCTCAGCGACCACAAAAAAGAGAATTGGCGCATCTACGGCGCGTTTATCCACTACTTGATCGAGATCGGAAAAGTGAGTACCCGAGCCGAGGAAGAAGGCCAACGCCGCCGCTTTAAGCTCGGCAAATTCCTCAACGAAGTACCGACTTATTCCAAAGACAAACGGGGCCTGAACATCCCCATCCTCATCATCCAGAGCTTGTTTTTGCTCCACCGTCGGCGCTTTAGCGAAGTCATCGACCGGACCGAAGCCCTGAATACCTACGCCTACCGCTACCTCCGGCGCGACGAAACCTACCGCAGCAATTGCTTCATCAAGATGATCCTCACCCTACCCGCAGCCAATTTCCACCGGCAAGCGGTCATCCGACGGGCGCGTAAGTTTCGGGAAAAACTCGAACTGGAACCCTTGGAGGTATCGGGCGAATCCTCGGAGGTGGAGATCATTCCCTACGAAAAGCTCTGGGAGATGGTGCTCGACTCGCTGGACGACAAATTCCAAAAACCCCGCAAACCGCCCAAGTAGTCATAAAAAAAGGCGCTTCTCAGAAGCGCCTTTTTTATTTTAGTTCGAAACCGTTACCAGCAGGTTCATGATCTTGGCGTGAAGGTCTTCCGGCTTGAAGGGCTTCGACAGGTAGTCGTTGATGCCGATCTCGAAACAGCGGTCGGCTTCCTGCTTGGAGGCATTTGCCGTCAGGGCGATGATGGGCACATTGCTCTTTTCACGGATTTTGAGCGCCGCATCGATGCCGTTCATCACCGGCATCTGGATGTCCATCAGGATCAGGTCGTAGCCGTGTTCGCGGTATTTTTCCACCCCAATCAGACCATTCTCGGCAATGTCGACCGTGATGTAGTTCGACCACGTGGTGAGGACCTTCTTGGTAGCGATCTGGTTGAGGAAGTGATCTTCGACCAGCAAGATCTTGAGGGGCATCTCGGGCTTTTCTCCCGCCAGTACGGGCGTCCGCCGTACCGCTTTGACCGGAATGGCGATTTCAAAGCTCATGCCCTCGCCCTCGTTACTGCGGATGTCGAGTTGGCCGTCGAGGGTTTTGATCAATTTGGTGGCGATGGCCATGCTGAGTAGCGGCTTGTATTGCTCCTCGGGGTCGTCGGTGTACACCTCCAGTAATTTTTCGGCTTCCAGCAATTCGCGAATCTTGGCCTTGTTGATGCCCGCCCCGGTATTTTTGATGCTAAAGCAGAGGTGGGTGGCCCCATCCTCGTGCTGCGTACGGTTGGTGACGTTGATGGTCAGCCTGCCCCGTTCTCCGGTGTTCTTGATCGCATTGTCGATCAGGTTGTACAGGACCTGGGTAATTTTGTCGTGATCGGCGATGAGCTTTTCGGGAATGGCCTCGTCGATGTCGAAACGCAGCTGAATGTCGCTCTTGTCGGCTTTGATCTGGACCACCTTGTTGATGCCCTGGAGGAAGTTGCGGAAGTGAAATTCCTCCACCTCCACGGCGATGTGATCGGAGACGAGCAGCGAGAAGTTTAGCATGTTGTTGACCATGATGGACAGGTCGTCGACCGAAGTTTTGAGGCCGTCGATGTACTCCTTTTGTTGGAGGGTGGCCTCGGCATTATCGAGCAGGTAGAGCAGGTTGATGATGGAGGAAAGGGGCGTTCGGATGTGAAAACTCAGATCGGCCAGGGCTTCCTCCTTGATCATCGAGGCCTTGCGCGACAAGTTCTTCTCGATGATGAGTTGCTCGGAGAGCTTGCGCTCGGTGATGTCTTGAATGGCGCCCACCAGGAGGATTTTGCCATTAATCTCCTCGTAGTACACCTTGGCCTGGCAGGCTACGTATTTGATGTTCCGACCGTCGATGACGATGCGGTGTTCGATTTTGTGCAGCTTGCCATCCTTATTGGCGGTTTCGAAGAAGGCTTCGACTTCCGTCTTGTCCTCCATGTGGACGTAGTTGAGGTAATCCGAGAGGGTGGGGTTGATGCTGCTGGGGTGAAAACCAAAAATGCGGTAGATTTCGTCGGTCCACTTCATTTCGTTGGAGACGATATCCATTTCCCAGTTGCCGAAGTGCGCCATCTCCTGGGCCTCGACGTAGCGTTTTTCGCTGATGGCCAGGTTCTTGGCCGTTTCCTCCAGCTTGACCTGGGTTTTGAAGCGTTGGAGAGAATAGCGGATGGCGCGACCGAGCAGCTTGCCATCAAACTGGCCTTTGACCAGGAAGTCCTGGGCACCGGCTTTGACCGCCTGGTTGCCCACGATCTCATTGTTGACGCCGGTGAGGACGAGGACGGGCATCATGGGAAATTTGTCGAGAAAATTGGATAAGGTCTTAAAGCCCGAACTATCGGGCAAGGAGAGGTCGAGCAGCGTAATGTCGACATCGTTGTTCTTGATCCAGTCGACCCCGTCGAAGAAGGTATCCTTGTGGGTCAGTTCGTACTTGATGGACGATTCCTTGAGGTAGATCGTGATGAGGTTGGCATCCCCAGCGTTATCCTCGATTAGGAGGATATTCAGTTTTGAATTTAGACTCATGCAACTCGAATTCTCTTTATGGTTAAATGCGGGATTAATTCATCATTGTCGGCAGTATGGCGGTACTTAGCCAGAAATCTTCGATTTTCTGGATGATGTCAAAAAATTTATCGAAATCGACGGGTTTGTTGATGTAGCAATTGACGTGGAGGTTGTAACTCTTGAGTACGTCCTGTTCGGCGTTGGAGGTGGTGAGTACCACCACGGGAATGCGTTTGAGAATGGGGTCGGACTTGATTTCTTCCAGTACTTCCCGACCGTCCATCTTGGGCAAGTTGAGGTCCAATAAGATCAGATCGGGGGTGGTGCTGTCGGCGTAGTGTTCTCGTTTGTTCAAAAACTTGATGGCCTCTACGCCGTCCATGACCACGTCCAGGTTGACGGACATCCGGCCCTCCTTAAACGCCTCCTGAGTCAAACGCACATCACCAGGATTGTCCTCGATCAGTAGAATATTGATCATTCTCTGGGTACTCATCATGTAGGATAATTTAATGTTATGGATGATTTAACGCGGCCCCTCCGAAAAGGTTGCGGGCCCGTTTCGCAATTTAAGCAATTTTAAAAGCAATCAGAAAAGCCTGGAATCTTTAGTGTTTCTGAGGAATTTATCCCGCCAATTGCTGGTTTCCTCCCCCGGCCTGTTTATCTTTGGTGCGACCCAATCCCAACCATTGATCAAAAACCCTGCGCGGCAGAATCGAAAAACTAGCATGCACAACTTTCCGCAACTCCAAAGGCTTTTCCTCGCCTATTTAGAGCAAAATCAGTTCCAATCTAAACCGCACAACCTCTACGCTCCCGTCAACTATATCATGGAGCTGGGGGGGAAGCGCGCCCGACCGGTCCTTCTCCTGCTGGGCTACCAATTGTTCGATGACCACGTCGCGCGCGCCCTGCCCGCCGCCTACGCCATCGAACTGTTCCACAACTTTAGCCTCGTACACGACGACATCATGGATGAGGCCCCCCTCCGACGGGGCCGCCCCGCCGTCCACGAACGCTACGGAACCAATGCCGGCATTCTCTCCGGTGACGTAATGTTGATCTACGTCTACCAATTCCTCCTCCAAGTCGATCGCCCCGACTTATTGCCCGAGCTACTCCAAACCTTCAACCAAACCGCCATTGGCGTGTGTGAGGGCCAGCAGTACGATGTGGATTTCGAGCAGCGCAACGACGTCACCATCCCCGAATACCTCCACATGATCGAACTCAAGACGGCCATTCTCCTCGCCGCTGCCCTCAAGATCGGTGGTATGATCGGTGGTGCCAATGCCGAGCAAGCCCAGCACCTTTACGAGTTTGGACGCAATATTGGCCTGGCCTTTCAGGTCCAGGACGACCTGCTCGATACCTTCGGGGATCCCGAAAAATTTGGAAAAAAAGTGGGAGGAGACATTGCCCAAAACAAAAAGACCCTCCTGTTTTTGCAGGCTCAAGCGGTGGCGAACGAGCACCAGCGCGCCGAGTTGGACCAACTCTTTTTTGGGACCGGAGTGGGGGAAGCCCAAAAGATCGCTCGGGTCACCGAGCTGTTTGTGGAATGCGGTGTCAAGGAAAGCGCCGCGGTGCTACAACGCCAGTATCAGGCTACCGCCTTCGAACACCTGGCGGCCGTGGGGGTTGGGCAGGAGCGAAAGGCTCCGCTGATCGAACTGGCAGAACTGTTGTTGGGACGGGAAAGTTAAGCCCACGAAAAAAGGAGCAACCACACACTGGCGGTTACCCCTCACACTATGAAACACTATTTCTTTACCGAAAATCGGCTTAATCTTGTCGTGGTTATTATAACTTTGTAAATATAAAGGTAAAAACTTATTTCATTTTTTACAAATATTCCCAATTCTTTGACTGATTTGGGACAATCCTCAGCTCAAGCCCTCGGCCTTCGCCTCCAAAAATATTTTTCCATTCCACCAGTTCCGCTCGATGATGGCTCGGTTTTTCTCATAAAACCGCAGGGCTGGTTCGTTCCAATCTAGAACCTGCCACTTTACCAGCCGAGCCTGGCGCTCGCGGGCCGCCCGGAGGAAGCCATCGAAGAGCAACTGACCGATCCCCTGCCCCCGTTGGGACTCCCGGACCACGAAATCCTCTAGGTAAAGCATGCGTCCTTTCCAGGTAGAATAGGTATCGTAGTAGAGGGCCATACCGAGTACCAAGCCCGCCCGCTCGGCCACCAGCGCTTCAAACAGTCCGTTGGCAAAATCGCGCTGGTAATCCGCCAGGGTGGCGGTCAGGGCTTGTGGTGCTTTTTCGTAGAGGGCCAACTCGTACACCAAGTCGTAGATGGCGGGGAGGTCGTCGGGAGTGGCGGAGCGAACTTGGATCATGTGCTTTTGAAAGCAAAAAAAGGGAATTTCGCGGACTCTTGAAAACCCCCGAGAAATAGTGCTTCGGGCCCCAATATTTTTTCAAATGGTGCTTTGTTTTGAGGAAAAATAGCTGTATCTTTGCAATCGCTTTCTGGGAGAGGTGTGCATTTTGTCGTTCCAATCCTTTAATAATCAAGCGTTTTTGCAATTTTCAAGCCACCGAATAATATTCTGGCAGATAAAGAAAAATCAAAGAAAATATGCCTACTATCAATCAACTTGTACGCAAGGGCAGAAAGAAAATCGTCGTTCCTAGTAAATCACGTGCGCTGGATTCCTGCCCTCAGAAGCGGGGCGTGTGTACGAGAGTGTACACCACCACGCCCAAGAAGCCCAACTCTGCACTGCGTAAAGTTGCCAAGGTACGCTTGACCAATAGCCAGGAAGTGATCGCCTATATCCCCGGAGAAGGGCACAACCTGCAGGAGCACTCGATCGTACTGATTCGGGGCGGACGGGTGAAGGATTTGCCGGGAGTGCGCTACACCATCGTCCGGGGGGCCCTGGATACCGCCGGTGTAACCGACCGGCTGCAGAGTCGTTCGAAGTACGGAACGAAAAGACCTAAGAAATAATTTGAGCTTTTTTCAATACCAAGATAATGCGTAAAAGAAAACCAAAGGAAAGAATCATCCAACCCGATCCGCGTTATAAGGATCCCATGGTAACCCAGTTTGTCAACAACCTGATGCTACGGGGGAAGAAGTCCGTGGCCTTTGCGGTATACTACGAAGCAATGGACCTGATCAAAGAACGGTCGGGTGGCGAAGATGAACACGCGATCTGGAAAAAAGCATTGAACAACGCCATGCCTCAGGTCGAGGTACGCTCCCGCCGGATCGGTGGTGCGACCTTTCAGATTCCTACCGAGATTCGCGCCAAGCGGAAAATCTCGATTGGAATGAAGTGGCTGATTCGTTTTGCCCGTAGCCGTAGTGGCAAGGGAATGGCCGAGAAACTAGCCGCCGAACTGATGGCCGCTAGCAAAGGCGAAGGTGCCGCTGTCAAGCGGAAGGAAGATACCCACAAGATGGCCGAATCCAACCGGGCCTTTGCCCACTTCCGGATTTGAGGCCCCAATAGATGAACATAACTAACTGAGAACCAAGCCCAAATTTGTATTAACTCAGCTAAACAGATTATATCTCTAAAGTCATGGCAAAAGATCTCAAATTTACGAGGAATATTGGAATTGCGGCGCACATTGACGCTGGCAAGACCACTACCACCGAGCGGATTCTTTACTACACGGGTTTGAGCCACAAGATTGGTGAAGTGCACGATGGAGCCGCTACGATGGACTGGATGGAGCAGGAACAGGAGCGTGGTATCACGATCACTTCCGCAGCCACCAAGACCGAGTGGAAATGGTTGGATCAACCCTACACGGTCAATATCATTGACACTCCGGGTCACGTCGACTTTACCGTAGAGGTCGAGCGTTCGCTCCGGGTATTGGACGGAACGGTAGCGCTGTTCTGTGCCGTATCGGGCGTTGAGCCCCAGTCGGAAACCGTCTGGCGTCAGGCCGATCGCTACAAAGTACCTCGGATTGGTTTTGTCAATAAAATGGACCGCACCGGGGCCGACTTTCTGAACGTAGTAAACGACGTTCGGGATAAGTTGGGGGCCAACGCCATTCCCCTGCAAATTCCCATCGGTGCTGAGGAAAATTTCCGCGGTGTCGTCGACCTGATGACCAACAAGGCCATCATCTGGGATGACGAAACGCAGGGCATGACTTTCAAAGAGATTCCGATCCCCGAGGATCTGGTTGATACCGTAGCGGAATACCGCGAAAAATTGGTGGAAGCCATCGCCGAATACGACGAGGCCCTCATGGAAAAAATCTTCGAGGATCACGATTCGATTACGGTTGAGGAAATGAGAGCGGCCATCCGCGCGGCAGTAATCGACATGTCGATTTGCCCGATGATGTGTGGCTCGGCCTTCAAAAACAAAGGGGTCCAGGCCCTTTTGGATGCCGTTTGTGCCTTCCTACCGTCGCCCGTAGACATCGAAGCCGTTGAGGGAATCAACCCCAAGACGGACGAGCCCGAAACGCGGAAGCCCGATGCTAGCGAACCCTTCGCCGCCCTGGCTTTCAAGATCGCTACCGATCCTTACGTAGGTCGTTTGGCTTTCTTCCGCGTGTACTCCGGTCACCTCGGTGCTGGTTCTTACGTGCTCAATACCCGCTCGGGCAACAAGGAGCGGATTTCGCGGATTTACCAGATGCACTCCAACAAGCAGAATCCCGTCTCCGAAGTGGAAGCGGGGGATATTGCGGCCGGAGTTGGTTTCAAGGACATCCGTACGGGTGACACCTTGTGTAACCTCGAAAATCCCATCGTATTGGAAAGCATGACTTTCCCCGATCCGGTAATTGGGGTAGCCGTCGAGCCAAAAACGCAGAAAGATCTAGACAAATTGGGAATGGCGCTGGCCAAATTGGCGGAGGAAGATCCCACTTTTCGCGTACGTTACGACGAGGACACCAACCAAACCGTGATCAGCGGAATGGGCGAATTGCACTTGGAAATCATCGTCGACCGCCTGCGTCGCGAGTTTAAGGTAGAATGTAACCAGGGTGAGCCCCAGGTGAATTATAAGGAAGCGCTGACCCGTCAGGTGGAGCACCGCGAGCGTCTGAAAAAGCAAACGGGGGGTTCCGGTTTGTTTGCCGACATGCAGTTTGAACTCGGCCCCGCCGACGAGGAATTCCTCGAAAGTGAAGACTTCAAGTCCGGCAAGGAGAAGTTGCAGTTTGTTTGGGACATCGTCGGGGGAGCCATCGACAAGAACTATGTCAAGCCCATTCGTGATGGCTTTACGGCCATGATGAGCAATGGCATCCTCGCTGGCTACTCGATTGACAGCATGAAGGTACGCGTATTTGATGGCGGAATGCACGCCGTGGATTCCAAGCCCATCGCCTTTGAGCTTTGTGCGAAGGAAGGTTTCAGATCGGCGGCCCACAAGGCCAAGCCCGTCCTGATGGAGCCCATCATGAAGCTGGAAATCGTGACGCCCGAAGAGTACGTAGGTTCCGTTATTGGTGACCTCAACCGTCGCCGGGGTATTCCCCAGGGACAAGAGGCCCGTTCCGGTGGTGCCGTAGCCATCAAGGGGGAGGTACCCCTCTCCGAGATGTTCGGATACGTAACTACCTTGCGTACCATTACTTCCGGTCGCGCTTCGTCGACCATGGAATTTGCCCGCTACGACGCGGCGCCCCGCGGTATTGCCGAAGAGGTGATTGCCAAAGCGCGTGGCGTAATCGTCATGGCTTTAGCTTTACTGTAAATAATTTGAAAACGGGGCCCTGATAAACGGTCCGGGTGCCCTTCTCCATTCGTTTTATAAACTTTTTTAAAAAGGGTCATGAATCAGAAAATTCGAATCAAGCTTCGCTCTTACGACCACAACCTGGTTGATAAGTCAACGGAGAAAATCGTAAAGACCGTCAAAAGTAGTGGTGCGGTCGTCTCTGGTCCGATTCCGCTGCCCACTGAAAAGAAGATTTTTACCGTGCTCCGTTCTCCGCACGTCAATAAAAAATCTCGTGAGCAGTTTCAGTTGCGGACCCACAAGAGATTGATTGAAATCTACACACCGACACAAAAGACGGTGGATGCACTCTCCAAATTGGAGCTGCCCAGCGGTGTAGATATTCAGGTGAAATTGACGTGATAAAGTAAAATTTGAAAAAACTTTGAGTGGAAAGTGCTTTTCCCTAGGATAAAGCACTCTTTGTTACAAAAACCTGGTTTACAGGTCTTTAGTAACAAAAAATGGAGCTGCGCAGCTGCGTTAAGTACGCTGTGTATCCCTCTAGTCCGCTCGTTTAAAATTTTTATATCGTGAACGGATTAATCGGTAAAAAAATCGGCATGACCAGTATCTACGATGATGCTGGAAACAATGTTGCTTGCACGGTAGTAGAAGCCGGTCCCTGCGTTGTTACCCAAGTCAAAACGGACGAAACCGATGGGTACAACGCCCTCCAACTTGGATTTGGTGATGCCAAAGTAAAAAACACTTCTAAGCCGCTCCTCGGCCATTTTGACAAAGCCCGTACCGCTCCTAAAAAACGGGTTGTAGAATTCCGTGATTTCGATATTATTGAAAAAGCTATCGGCGATGTTGTTACCGTCGGTGAAGTTTTTGAAACGGGTGACATCGTCAGCGCCGTTGGTACCTCCAAGGGAAAGGGTTTCCAAGGGGTCGTCAAAAGACACGGTTTTAGCGGTGTCAACGATGCGACCCACGGTCAGCACAACCGCCAGCGCGCTCCCGGTTCGATCGGAGCCGCTTCCTATCCCGCTAAGGTTTTCAAGGGGATGCGGATGGCCGGACGCACCGGTGGTAAGCGGGTCACGATCAAGAACCTCGAAGTCCTGCAAATCTTTCCCGAGCAGAACCTGCTCGTGGTCAAAGGAGCCATTCCCGGACACAAAGGATCATTAGTAATCATTGAAAAGTAGTACCGCAATGAAACTCGAAGTATATAATATTGAAGGGCAACAGACCGGCAGACAAGTAAACCTGCCCGCGGATATCTTTGAAGTTGAGCCCAATGAGCACGCCGTTTATCTGGCCGTGAAGCAGTACTTGGCTCACCAACGTCAGGGTACCCACAAATCGAAGGAAAGAGGAGAAATTGCTGGTTCTACCCGCAAGATCAAGCGCCAAAAGGGAACGGGTACGGCCCGTGCCGGTAGCCTCAAGAACCCCGTCTTCCGCGGTGGGGGACGTATTTTTGGTCCCCGCCCCCGGACGTACCGGATCAAGCTGAACAAGAAAGTACAGCGCCTGGCCCGCAAATCCGCCCTCTCCGCCAAGCTGAGTAGTGGCAACATCAAGGTGGTCGAGGATTTTACCTTCGATACGCCCAAAACCAAAGCTTATCAAGGCATCCTCCAGCAATTGGAGCTCAGTGAAGGTAAGACCTTGTTGGTGACGGGTGAGCTCGATCAAATGGTGCTCCTGTCGAGCCGCAACCTGCCCAAAGCGACGGTCACGCGCGCTCAGGACCTGAATACCTACTCGGTGATGGTCGCCAAAGATCTGATTATCTCCGAGGGAGCCTTGGAAAAAATTAAGAATTCATTTGCTCAATAGATAGCTCCGGCTATATAGACCTAAGAATCATGGCAAAGACAATTTTAATCAAGCCCATCATCACGGAAAAGGCGGAAAACCTGTCCGAAAACCTCGGCCGGTACAGCTTTGTGGTAGATCGGGCGGCCAATAAGATCGAAATTCGCAAGGCGGTGGAAGAACTCTACAACGTCACGGTGACTTCGGTCAACACCGCAGTGATGCCCGGGAAGGCCAAAGTGCGCAACACCCGTTCGGGATTACAGCGCGGTCGGGTATCGGCCTTCAAGAAAGCCGTCGTCAAATTGGCGGTTGGGGAAGAGATTGATTTCTTCGGAGATATCTAAGGCAAGTCCGGTGGCTGTGGACCGGAATTAGAAAATATATAAACTGTACTTACCATGCCAGTTAGAAAGTTTAACCCGATTACGCCGGGTACGAGATTTAGAGTCGGAAACTCCTTTGCGGAGGTTACAACGGATAGCCCCGAAAAGAGTCTCCTAGCGCCTCTGTCGAAAACGGGCGGTCGCAACCGCACGGGTAAGATGACGACGCGCAACCGCGGTGGCGGGCACAAGCGCCGTTACCGCATCATCGACTTTAAGCGCAATAAAGATGGCGTTCCCGCTACGGTAAAAACAATCGAATACGATCCCAACCGCACGGCCTTTATCGCTTTGCTGGTCTACGCGGATGGAGAGAAACGCTACATCATCGCCCCCGACGGCCTGAAGGCGGGCAGCACGGTGGTCTCGGGACCGGGTGCGGCGCCCGAAGTGGGCAACACCTTACTCCTGAGCGAAATCCCCCTGGGTTCTTCGGTGCACGCCATCGAGATGCAGCCCGGTAAAGGGGCGGCGTTGGCCAGAAGTGCGGGTACCTACGGCCAACTCATGGGCCGCGAAGGCAAGTACGCGATTGTCAAGCTGCCTTCGAGCGAAGTACGGCGGATTTTGTTGACCTGCCGCGCCACCATCGGCGTCACCTCCAATCCCGATCACGGTCTGGAAGTACAAGGTAAAGCGGGCCGCAGCCGTTGGGTCGGTCGCCGGCCCCGCGTAAGAGGGGTTGCGATGAACCCGGTCGATCACCCGATGGGTGGTGGTGAAGGGCGTGCCTCCGGCGGTCACCCGCGTTCGCGGACGGGCATCATGGCCAAGGGCCAGAAGACCCGGAATGCCAAGAAGTATTCCACCAAGCTGATCGTCTCGAAGCGCCGTACCAAATCTAAAAAGTAATTGAGTCTTAAATCAGAATAAGCCATGGCTAGATCCATCAAAAAAGGACCCTACGTTTTTCACAAGTTGCTCACCAAAGTGCAACGGGCCAAAGAATCGAAAAAGAAATCTGTGATCAAGACCTGGTCACGCGCTTCGATGATCATCCCCGACATGGTAGGGGAGACCATCGCGGTTCACAACGGCAAAACCTTTGTTCCCGTTTTCATCACGGAGAACATGGTGGGGCACAAACTGGGAGAATTTTCCCCGACCCGGAGCTTTAGAGGTCACGGTGGTAATCGGAAATAAACGTTAAAAATCAAATACTGAAATGGAAGCAGTAGCTAAACTCAAGAAATGTCCAATGTCCGCTCGCAAGATGCGTTTGGTCGTTGACAATATCCGGGGCAAAAACGTTGACGAAGCCCTCAATCTGCTGAAGTATACGAAGAAAGAAGCCGCTACGTGGCTGGAGAAGTTGGTCTTGTCCGCCATTTCTAACTGGGAGTACAAAAACGGGATGGCCGTTAGCGCCGACGAGTACGATTTGTACATCAAGACTGCTTTCGTTGACGAGGGGATGACCCTCAAGCGTTTTCGCCCCGCCCCCCACGGTCGGGCCCACCGGATTCGCAAGCGGACCAACCACGTCACCCTGGTGGTCGCCAATCGCGTTCCCCTGGAAAGCGAGGAAATCGAAGCTGAGGTAGAGGAAGCGGAAGTTAGCACGGAAGAATAAATTTAAATTAAAATCAATACACCGCATTACAATGGGTCAGAAGACAAATCCAATAGGTAATCGTTTAGGAATTATTCGCGGTTGGGAGTCCAACTGGTTTGGTGGTAAAGACTTTGCCCAGAAAGTGGTCGAAGACGAAAATATCCGCACCTACCTCAAGGCCCGGATCCCCAAGGGTGGCATTGCCCGTACGATTATCGAACGCACCTTGAAGCGCATTACCCTCACCATCCACACCTCCCGCCCCGGTATCATCATCGGCAAGGGCGGATCGGAGGTCGATCGCATCCGGGAAGAGTTGAAGAAGCTGACGGGGAAGGATGTACAGATCAACATCGTGGAAATCCGTAAGCCCGAATTGGATGCGGCGATCGTGGGCGAGTCCATCGCCAAGCAGATCGAGGCGCGGATCAACTACCGCCGGGCCATCAAGATGTCCATCCAGTCGACGATGCGGGTGGGTGCTGAAGGCATCAAAGTCCGGATTTCGGGTCGTTTGAACGGAGCGGAAATGGCGCGTTCGGAAGAGTACAAGGATGGCCGTACGCCCCTGCACACCTTCCGGGCCGACATCGACTACGCCCTCACCGAAGCCCAGACCGTTTACGGTAAGATTGGCGTCAAGGTGTGGATTTGTAAAGGGGAAGTCCTGGGCAAGCGCGACCTGTCGCCCAACGTCGGTCTGAAGTCCAAAGATGGTAAGGATTCGCGCGATCGGAAGCGTGGTGGTGGCCGCAATATGAGACGGCGTTAAGTTAGAAAAATAGAAAAAAAACACGTACCTTTGCCCTGCTTTTTTGGAAAGCATTTAATCGTAAAGGTCGCGTTCTCAAAATCGCTAAAATACAGCTCGAAATGTTACAGCCAAAAAGAACGAAATATCGCAAACAGCAGAAGGGTAGAAATCGAGGCTTGGCCTACAAAGGAAGCAAAGTATCCTTTGGTTCTTTTGGCCTCAAATCGCTGGAACACGCCTTTATCACCAACCGGCAAATCGAGTCGGCACGGATCGCGATGACCCGTCACATGAAACGGGAAGGAAACGTTTGGATTCGCATTTTTCCCGACAAGCCAATTACCTCCAAGCCCGCCGAAGTACGGATGGGTAAGGGGAAAGGGGCCCTCGATCACTACGTAGCCGTCATCAAGCCCGGCCGGATCATGTTTGAGCTGGATGGGGTACCCATCGAGACGGCCCAGGAGGCCCTGCGTTTGGCGGCTCAGAAGCTGCCGGTAGCGACCAAGTTTGTGGTTCGCCCCGATTTTTAATCAAAACCATATTGCCCATTTTCAACTACCTTAATAATGGCAACGAAAAAATTTGTAGAACTTCAGGAGATGACGGACGCCGACTTGGCGAGTGAGCTGCAAGAGACGCAGACCCAACAGCAGAAGCTGAAGTTTGATCACGCGATCAAGGGACTCGAAAACCCACAGTTGATCAAGGAAATCCGTCGGGACATTGCCCGTCTACAAACGGAACTCCGTCGCCGGGAATTGGCGCAGATGGATGAAACCCAATTGGCAAATCGTTCTAAAATTCGCGCGCGTAGAAGCCGCAAGTAATGTCTAATAATATGGCTGACATCAAATTCAAAAAGCAACGAATCGGCGTAGTGGCCAGCACGAGTATGGACAAGTCCATCACCGTAGTGATCGAGCGTAAGCTGCGTCACCCCATCTACGGGAAGTACGTCAAGAAGACCAAGAAGTTTATGGCCCACGACGAAAACAACGACAGTCGGGTGGGGGATACGGTCCGGATCACGGAGAGCCGGCCGCTCAGCAAGCGCAAGCGCTGGCGCTTGGTAGAGATTATCGAAAGAGCGAAGTAATTATCGGGTGGCACCACACCCCGGCGAAGGGGCATTAGCTGACCCAAAAATATAGTAGTATCATGATTCAGCAAGAAAGCAGATTAAAAGTTGCCGACAATAGCGGAGCCAAAGAAGTGCTTTGCATTCGCGTCCTGGGAGGTTCGGGCCGTCGTTACGCCTCCATTGGCGACCAAATTGTGGTAACCGTTAAGGAAGCAACTCCGGGTGGGGTGAAGAAAGGAACGGTCTCCAAGGCCGTAGTGGTTCGCACCAAGAAGGAGATCCGCCGCAAAGATGGCACCTACATTCGCTTCGACGACAATGCCGTAGTCTTGCTCAATGCCGGTGGAGAACCCCGGGGAACCCGGATTTTCGGGCCCGTAGCGCGCGAATTGCGGGACAAAGATTACATGAGAATCGTTTCCTTGGCCCCGGAGGTATTGTAAATCCAGGAAAAAACCATCATCATGGCTTTTAAAAGAAAAGAAACGCAAAAGCGATTTGCTCCCAAGCTCAAGATCAAAAAAGGGGATCGGGTAGCGGTTATCTCCGGTGCCAGCAAAGGCCGCCAGGGCGAAGTGCTCGAAGTTTTTCCCAAGACCAATCGGGTGATCGTCGAGGAGGTAAATATCGTGAAGAAGCACGAAAAGCCCACCCAGGATAACCCCGGTGGAATTGTAGAGCAACCCGCTCCGATTCACATTTCCAACCTGATGTTGATCGACCCCAAGACCGGCACCCCCACGCGCGTTGGTCGCCGTGAGGTAGACGGGAAGCAGGTCCGTTATTCTAAGAAATCTGGTGAAATTATCAACTAATGAGTTACCAACCAAGATTACAGACAAAATACCGCGAAGAGGTAGTGCCCCAGTTGATGGAGCAGTTTCAGTACAAATCCATCATGGAGGTTCCCCGCATCGAAAAGATTTCGATCAACCAGGGAGTCGGTGGTGCTACTGCCGACAAGAAGTTGGTGGATACGGCCCTGTCGGAGACGTCCATGATCGCTGGACAAAAAGCAGTGCCCACCAAGGCAAAGAAGTCGGTTTCGAACTTTAAGCTGCGGGAAGGTATGACCGTGGGGGTACGCGTGACGCTGCGCCGCGAGCGGATGTTCGAATTTCTGGATCGTCTGATTGCAGTGGCCCTGCCCCGGGTACGGGATTTCCGCGGCATCAACGACAAGAGCTTCGACGGTCGGGGCAATTATTCGATGGGCATCAAGGAGCACATCATCTTTCCCGAGATCGACCTCGACAAGATTTCCCGAATCACTGGTCTGGACATTTCTTTTGTGACTTCGGCCAAAACCGATGCCGAGGCCCTGGCGCTGCTCAAAGCAATGGGCATGCCCTTCAAAAATCAGAAAAAATAATTTTAACCCATATTCACGATGGCTAAGAAATCAATTATCGCCCGCGAGAAGAAAAGAAAGAAACTGGTCGAGAAGTACGCCGAAAAGCGCGCCCAACTCAGGAAGGAAGGCCGCTGGGATGAGCTGGACAAGTTGCCGCGCAACGCCTCCCCCGTCCGCTTGCACAACCGCTGCATGCTCACCGGTCGCCCCAAGGGCTCCCTGCGGAAGTTTGGCAGCTCCCGGGGTACCTTTCGCGAAATGGCTTTGGCCGGCAAGATTCCCGGCGTCACCAAGGCGAGCTGGTAATTACTAAAAGTAAAAAAATCATTCAATGGCAGTTACAGATCCGATTGCAGACTACCTGACCCGAATCCGAAATGCCCAACAGGCGGGCCACCGGATCGTGGAGATTCCTGCATCCAAGATGAAAAAGGCGATCACCTCCATCCTTTACGATCAGGGCTATATCCTGAAGTACATGTTTGACGACGAGGCGGGTAAGCAAGGCCTGATCAAGATCGCTTTGAAGTACGACACCAACAAGCGTCCCATCATCCGCAAGCTGG
>CALCCH010000429.1 GCA_937899855.1 uncultured Saprospirales bacterium
AATTTCCAGTCTGTTCAGCGTATTGCGGCGTGCTAGAAGCTGGTGGCAAGCTCTACATTGATCTTACCCCATCCAAAATCACTATCCCGGCTGGGGTACTCCGAGGAGGCCTGCTTGAGTTTGTTGATTACTGACGACCGGCTCTGTCCCGCATTTTTAGCCCAAACGACCGCAGCGATACCGGCCATCGTCGCCGTGGCGCAGGAGGAGCCCCCCGTATAGGATGGCCAGTTGATGGGCGACGCATCCTGATTCGATAGCGTCAACGAATTCCGATCGCTGTCGCTATCCCGCTGCATCACCACCGCAAAGTCGACGGCACTTCCGTAATGGCAATTGTTGCATTCTTTGAGGCCACTCCGGTCGGTGACCCCCGTTACCGCCACCGTTTGCGACAAGTTGGCGGGAAAGATCACTCCCACCCAATTGGTAAACCAGGTCGAAGTACCCGCCGCCGCAAAAATCAGTTTGCCCTGTCCGTAAGCGTAGTAAACGGCATCCGCTACCTGCCCGTTGAAGAACACATCGCCGATCGACATGCTGATGATGTCCACATCGCCACGGGCTCCCAGATCGTAAAGCGCATCGCTCACGCACTGGCGCTCGATAGAGGAATTGATGATGACATCTCCCGTTCCCCGGTAGGAAATCAAGTTGGCCCGGTAAGCCACTCCCATTGTGCTGAGGGTATTGGTACCGAGCGGCGCCGCAATCAGTCCCGCCATCCGCGTTCCGTGCCCGCACTGATCGTTGGGGCCCGCATTGGTACAATTGCGCCACCACCACCAGCCACTGCAGGTGACGTAGGTACTGTATTTCTCGATGGTCCGCCCCGTCGAGCTACCGGTCGCGAATTTGGACCCCAGATTATCCTGACCACCGGATACGCCGGTATCGATCAAACCCACCGTAATGCCCGCTCCCTGGCTGGTATTCCAGGCTTGTTTGACCCGAAGGTTATCGTAGTTCCAGGGGGCAATCCCGTTGGGGCTAAAATTGGTAAAATCGCCATTGGGGAGGGAATTCAGCGGGTCGTTGTTACAGCCACTTCCCGAACGTTCGACGGCGGCGGCCCAGCTTTGCCCGTAGCCCAGGGGCTCGACGTAGCGCACCTCGGGCAGCTCGCGGAGGGCTGCCAGAATCGCATATTTTCCCGTCTTGTTCTGGAGGGAGGGCATACGTTCACTGATGTAGACTTCCAGCTCGTCGTCCGATCCCTGCCGGTTCTCGGTGGCATTCTGAATGGCGACAATGCGTTCCATAACTTTGCGGCGGGCGGCGACCCATTCCGGGTCCTGTAGATCGATGAGGTGCATTTTTTCGGTAATATCACCAGCGGAAGCGGGCTGGTAACCAATCGATAGTAAGGAGTCACTGTTGACCAGTGCGCTCCAGGCCACTTCGGTGGTCACCATACTCCACCTAAATTCCTGATTGGCGCGTAATTTTTCCAGTACGACCGCGTCGATCTCTTGCACACTGAGCGGATCGCTCGGGGCAGGAGCACCTTTTTCGCCCGGTAGCGGCTCCATTGAATCTTTGGTACAGGCCACAAAAAATAGTAAGAGGCCAAGGAGTAAAAAGTGATTACTGTGCATCGTTATTGTTTTGAAGATTTACGGAATAAGACGTGCAATGGGGTATCAGTCGTGGGACTGATAGTGTTTTGACAATGCTTAGTATCGGGGAAGTGTTGCGTAAGATCAGTTGGCGAAGTCGCAACACCACATTCGTGCCCTATCAAGTTATAAATTCTTTTGCGAGGACCCAAGACAAATTTATTTTTTTTTAACATCAAAATCACCCAATGATACTTGGGTATCCGATCGTGATACTCAAACGGGATAGAGGGGGTAATTAGGAGCCTACCAAGCCCCGTAGGAGCTCGCGGATTTGGGGAACATCGGTGGTGCTGGCCGCTTTCTCCCAACGCAGTATCCGGGGCTCAATCAATTCCAGACCGGATTTGCGTCGGCGGGAGGGCTGCAAATCGCGGTAGGCCAGGCGAAAGACCAGTTGGGCCTTTACGGACACTACGGGCCCGAAGCGCTCGATCGTATGGTCGCTGACGAAGGCCAGCAAGGCATCGTATTCCGAGGCTTCGGGTTCGTAGTTACATTTACAAATCGTGATGAGCGTCTCCCCCTTCCAGACGCCAAAACTGAGCTGTTTGAAGCGAGCGGGATTGCGCTCGTCACGGGTGAGGTACAGTAGGGTTGCCAGTAATTCTCGATCGGGAAGGGGCCAATAATACTGCATTTCCCCGTAGGCAGCCCCCCGAGAGCGCAGTACCAGGCCCCGGGCGGAAGCCGCGGAAGCTTCCCGATGTAGCCGCTGGATTTCTGCCGTCGAGGAAGCCGGCAGGGCCTCCGCCAGTACGATTCCATCGGGCAGGGTGGGATGGGCGAATAGGGTTTGGAGAGTCGCCCAGCGCTCGCTTAGTGGACGGGAGCGCCAGTCCTCCCCCCGGTATTCCAGCAAATCGGTGAGCAGCAGTAGCACCGGACAAGCCTCGCGGTTTTTTTTGCGGGGTTTCTTTGCCAAACGCTCCGCCAGACGCTGGGGCGGCAAGAAATGACCAGCTCGAAAGGGCAGTAATTCCGCCTGCAGCACGACCGATTCGGGCAGGTGATCCGCCAGGGTCAAGAGTTCGGGAAAATGAGGATTCCACCAAGCCCCGCTGGCCGACCAGAGGTTCAAGTTACCCGCCCGCCACTGCAACTCAACCTGGTGTTCCCCTCGCCACCAATCCACCCGCCAAGCGGACGGCACCTCCGGTGGCCCCGCGGAAGTCCAGCGTTGGGGAAGGATCAGGCCCAGGGGCCGTTGCCACTGATCCGCCGCCCGCCGCTCCAGGAGGAGCGTTTGCCAATCCGTTTCCGCCGGGCTCCAATCCCCCAGCAATCGGTACCAAAGGGTATAAGCGGGCCGGCCGGTGTGGGCGGCCAGCGCCCGAACGAGCGTAGTGACCGACAGTTTGGAGCGATAAGTCCCCAACAACAATCGGTTGAACCAATACCGCTCTTGGGCATCCATTTCTTGCCAAGCTTCAAGAACCCTCGCCGAGCGATCGGGGTCCTTGAGCTGGAGCGCCAGTAGCAAATCCAACCACTCGTGGAGGGTACAGGTGTAGGTGGGGCTGGCTCCCACCACGAGTAGGGCCGCCGTCTCGGCGACATCACTAGCTACCTCGCGGGATTCCGCCAGCAGCCAATCCGGGTATCCGGTCCACTCCGACACCCATTCCATCACCTCCTGAGCGCTAGCCCGGCGTGGGGGGCGGTGATCCAGTAGGAGCCAGAGGCTCCACATGCGATCCAGGGAATCCGCGTGCTGCCAGTAGCGCAGCAGGGCCTCGTGACGGTCGCGGTCGTCGAGCGCCCGCTCCAAATCGTAGCACAAATCGGCAAAATCTCTCATGCGACGCTACTTACTTGGTGACCCCGCCCTTCCAACCAGCGGTGAAAGACCTCGGTAAAGCCGTGGGTAACGTAGATGTGCTCCGCCCCGGTGAGCTGTACCGCTCGGTTGAGCCCGGCCCAATCGGCGTGATCGGACAGTACGAAATGGCGGTCGGCCTTCGGTGCAAATTTGGGTTGTCGGGTCAAACTCCAGCCCGAGCAGGCGCCGGTGGTGAAGGGCTCAATCCGGTCCAACCATTCGCCCCGTAGTGCTCCGGGCGGCGCGATGATCATCGCGCCGTGGAAATCCTCCCGCTGCAACTGGGGTTCCAGCGGACGGGAAGGAGGCAGCTCAAAACCTTGTTGTCGAACGATCTCGTTGACCGCCTCGATGCTGGGATGGCAAAAGATCGGACCGATGTCCGCTACCAGGTGCTTGAGTATGCGTTGGGACTTGCCCAAAGAATAGCCCATCAGGATACTGACTTTTCCCATTTCCTGGTTCCGTCGCCACCAGTCGTTGATCGCGGCGTAGACTTCGGTTTGGGGAGGCCAGTGGTAGAGGGGTAGGGCAAAGGTGGTTTCGGTCACAAAGTGCTGACAGGCCAGGGGTTCGAAGGGGGTGCTGAGTCCGTCGTCGTCCAGTTTGTAATCACCCGTGATGACGGCGACCTCTCCCCGGTATTCCAACCTCACCTGTGCCGATCCGAGGATGTGGCCGGCGGGATGGAAGGAGAGTTTGACGCCGTTTAGGTCGATGGTTTGGCCGTAGGTGAGGCTTTGGGTGCGCACTTTGGGGCCGAGTCGGTGGCGCAGGGTGGGTTCGGCCAGGTCGGTACAGAGGTAGGCGTCCATGCCGCGGCGGGCGTGGTCGGAGTGGCCGTGGGTGATGACGGCCCGGGACACCTTGCGCGTCGGGTCGATGTAGACATCGGCGGGGGGGCAGTAAATGCCCACCGGGCGAAACTCGAGTAGTGCCATGCTGAAAAAGTGGTATAATCTGGACAATTGAAAACCTGACCTATCGACAAAAGTCGTTTTGGCGACTTACCGTCGGTGGAATATATTGAATATAACGCACGCAACCAATGAAAATACTTCCATTTCTAATCGTAATAGTCATCTTTACAATGAGCACCACTTTTTTACCCAACAGCGGCGGTCTTTCCGTAGGCGATGCCTACCCACCGCGCCTTCTTCCTCCCCCCGCGCCCCCCTTCAGCGGGGCCCGAAGCCAACCTATCCCCCATCGGGTCAAGTACCCCCGACCCCGACGGCTACACCGCCTACCCGTCGCCGACAGGCCTACTCATTGGTGAAATTTCCTTTTCCCTGATTTCCCTTTTGTCTCCAAAGCTAAACCAGAGGAACGATCGAATCAAACCCGGGCAATACCCAAGATCCAGCACTGAGCCTGGTGGACTGGTATGCTGCTGACACAAAATATATAAAGCCTTCCCATTGTTCCCATTAAGGGCTTCTCTTCGCCGCTGTTGATCCAACAACTCCCGTGGAGCAGAAGCCCTTACTGTTTGCCCAGCACCACAATCGGATAGGACTGATTGGCCCCCTCCCCTTGCACCCGCCACCAATACTGCCCCGCAGCCACGCGTTGGCCCCGTTCATCATCCAGATTCCAGGACAACTGCTGCCCCCCCGCTTCCCAACGCCGCAAGGGCCAACGACGGATGACCCGACCTCGCTCATCGACCACTTCCCAGCTCAGTGCTTGGGGCCGCTCCAACTCAAACCTCAGCCCAACCTGATCGATAGCAGGATTGGGGCCCAAATTGGCCAGGGCAAAGCCTTCCAAGACCTTTACCGCCGTATTATCCAAGCGATTCTCAAACAACAAGACCTGATCCAACCCCTCGTCGGTAGCGGTGATATCGAGATCGCCGTCGTTGTCCCGATCGTGGAGAATGGCGCAGGATGCTTTATCGCTGGAGCGCAAGACGTGTACCGAGGTCGAAAAATCGCCCGTACCGTCGTTTTCAAATACCGTAAAGGTGGCCGATTGGTAGTTGCTGGTCACCAGATCCAAATCCCCGTCCCCATCGAGGTCGCCCGCATCGATGGCCAGGGGAAACAGCGCCTGCTCGGGGCTGATACTAAAAATTTGTCCGCTCAGTCGGCCATTGCCTTCGTTAAAGTGAACGGTCATGCTGTTGCCCCCAGAATTGGCCGAGGCCACATCCGCCAGACCATCCCCATTAAAATCACCGGTACACAACATCCAGGGCTGATTCCCACCCGCCAGCGGTTGCTTGTCGCTGAGGCTAAAATTACCGGCCCCATCCCCCAAAAACAGACTGACCTCCCCACTGAGGTAGTTCCCAATAAAAAGGTCTTGCACCCCGTCGTTATTGGCATCGACGACGGCCAGACCGGATTCGCCAAAGCCGTTGGGATCCAAATCGATCGTTTGCTTGCTAAAATTTCCCATCCCGTCGTTGGTAAACAGACAAACATCGTGACTGCCCCGATTGACGATCAGAATGTCCTCGCTGCCATCTCCATTGTAATCCAGTACGGCCAGCCCCCGGGCATTTTCCCCGGTCTCGTAGTCGTCCTGCTGGTAAAAATGTCCCTCTCCATCGCCAAAGAGCACCCGCAGCTCGTTGTCGTGCGCCGTACAAACCGCCAGGTCAATATCGCCATCGCCGTTGAAATCGGCCCCTTCGTTGGGGCTGGGCGTAGCCGTTCCCATGGGCAGTACGGTCATCTCCTCGACGTGGTAGTCGCCCTGGCCATCGTTGAGTAGGATGCGCAGGTCATCCGAGGTTTCGTTGACCACCGTCAAATCGCTGTACGAATCCCGATTCAGATCCCCCGCGTAGGCGCCGTAGGCCTGGATCAGCCCTTCCCCCGTTTTGCGCAGTTCGATGGTTTTGATCTTTTGCTGGGCCAAGCTGCCGGGACGGGTCGCAATCCAGAAATTCCAAACGTAGCCCCGGGGCAGGTACTCCCCATTGGCCGCCCGGATGGCCTTGGTCAGGTATCCCGTAACCCACTCCCCCGCGATGAAGGGCAGTATTTCCGTATCGAGCAGTAGGCGAACCGTCCGGTTGTCATTGTCCATACTGATGACCGCCTCGCGGTAGGGTCCGGTCCAACGACCGCTTACTTTAAAGGTGGAAAAGTCGATGCTACTGAGGTCTAAGGCGCGATCAAAATCGATTTGGATGACGAGCGCTTCCGGGGCTACAATCGACAGATTGGCGGGGCTGACGCGGAGTACTTGGGGGGCCTGAGCCGACAAATGGCCGTTCCAAAGCAAGAAGAGGACCCAAATAGCGAGGGAGATAAAACGTGGCATAGCAAGGGTTTGAGTAGGAAAATCCATGGTTTTCAATATTCAAAAATAAACGCTTTTTTGACCCTTCCTAAGGAAGGGCCCCAAAAGCGAACACCTTGCCCGGCGGACGACAGTTGCTTACTGGTTTTACTTAGTTACTGCATGCCGACGGTGAGATCGAGTAGGTCGCGGTCGCGGGCGATGGAATTGGTGGTCCCGCGCGGGCGGGTGGATGGGGAGGAGTGGGTCTGGCCCGCCGCTTTTTCTTCGGAAGCCGATTGGTAGCTTGCTTTACCTTTGCTGGTCAGACCGATGTACACCGGGATCTCCCGAACGATGGTATCGGTTTGGTAAACGATTTGGGGAACGAGGCTCAGACCGGAATGGTGCTGACCGATGTTCCACTGCCCGAATAGCCAACCGCAGATGAGGGCCATGGTGAGTTGCCAGGCGGGTACGCGCCAGGTGCTGATCTGGGCGAGCCAGGACAGGTTGCCCTGCCGTGGATGACGCCGTTCGTAGCGCTGGAGGACGCGCTCCAGGGGCGGCGGTGGCGGTACCGAATCGGCGCGAAAGTAATCGGCACTGGCCAGGAGGGTCCACCGCTGGGATTCGTATTCCGGTTGGCTGATTTGTTGGAGGACCCAGCTTTGCTGCTCGGGGCTCAGCTCCTGAAAAGAGCGACTTTTCAGAAAAAACTCCAGGTCCCATTGGATACTTTCGCTATTCATGATTCAATTTTTTTTGGATTAAACGGACGGAGGTGCCGGGACAATTGCCGCAGGGCGTAGTGCAGCCGCGATTTGACGGTCCCCTCCGGACAGTCGACGATTTCGCTGATTTCCCGAATGCCCAATTCTTCCTGATACCGAAGCACAAAACATTCGCGCTGGGCATCGGGCAGGTCGCGGAGCGCTACCGTCAGTGCGGTTTCGAACAAGCGCCGGTCGAGGTGATCCACCGGATCGGCGTCGGTCGTCTCGGGTTGTTGCTCCTTTTCGGGCAGTGGCAGCACTTTTTTCTGGCGGCTCCAGCTGCGGTAAACGTTTTTACAGCGGTTAGAGGCGATGCTGTACAACCAGGTAGAAAATTTCCGCTGGGTATCAAACAGGTGCGGCCGCTCCAGAATGTGGAGAAACAAATCCTGGGTATGGTCGCTGGCCAACTCGGCATCCTGCCCCAGCATGCGGTAGAAATAGCCCTGCATCCGCTGGGCGTACCGCTGGTAAAGCTCCCCAAAGGCGGCCCGATCGCCCCCTTGCAGGAACCTCATCAGGTCCTCGTCGCTTTGTTCGTGATATCTTTTCTTAAAAAAGCCCAAAGGCGGCGTTTTATTCCTTCAAATATTGTTCGACACGAGCCAGGGCATCTCCCGCCTCGGCGATTTGCCGGATGTGTTTTTTGACGCGTAGGGCCCAGGTGGTTTCCTCTGTCTCTCGGTAGTGCTGGAGCAGACGAATCAGCGCCGGCAGGTAATTGAGATTGGACCGGGGGAGCACCGCCGCGGCCGGATCGGGATGCAGGGACTCCCCAAAGGCATCGGTCCGCATCTCCTGCTCGTAATACTGCCGCAGGTGGGGCAAATTGTCAAACTCCCGTTCACTATAACGCAAGGCCATGCCTACGAGGTACAAATTGTTTTCCAACTTATTGCGCAATTTCGAATCCACCGAGATGGCCAGGTAGAGGGGCCGATCGGTGTGCCGTTGGAGATGTTGAAAAATCGTCAGTTGTAGTTCGGTCCAGCCCCCCACGGCCCCCTCTTCGGTCTCCAAGGCGGGAATGCCCAGATCGGCGAATACCCGATTGCGGTACACCGGCATCGCCAGCATGGAGCTGTTGATCACCTCCACGTCGCGGCGAAAGCCCTTGACCGACTGAAGCACCCAGGCCGGGTAGGTATCGTTGTCGCCATTGGTCAGCAGGATGGCTTCCCGTTCCAGATTCACCAGCATGTTGTAATTCCAGCTGGCCAGGCCCGGCGAATAGTCTTCGCTGTGGTACCAGTGTCGCGCAAATTCCTGGATGGTTGCAGCGTCGCGGTTCAATTCCCCACAAGTAATCAAGCCGAGGTAGCTTTGGTAACGGTCGGGATCGGTGCGGTAGGCCCGATCCAACCAGTCACAGCCCGCCTCCGACCAACTGTCGATCCAGTACTGAAAATAGTAGGCCTCAAAGGTATTGGGAATGGCCCGCTGCATCTCGGCGACAATCTCGGCCAGGTCGTAGCGCGGCGCCGCGGACTGCTGACGCTGCTGGGCGTAGTGGGCCGCAATAAAGTAATTGTACCAATTATTGGGTTCTTGGGGATTGCTCCGGGTTTCTTTTTCCCAGAGGGCCACCTGCTCGACGTAGTACTCGGGGGCTTTGACCATCCGGGTAATCCGCTGAATGGGCTCCTGGGACCAAAGGCCTCCCAGGGGAAGGAGTAGGGCTAGCCAAAGCAACGTTTTGGGTGCGATCATCGGGATCCATGAGTTTGATTACGTCCCTTCGTACACCACGATTGGGTAGCGGTTCAAAAAGAATTGCCTTTTTCAAGTTTTTACCCGTCCCCCAGCCCCATTTATAACTGACTGGCCGGAATGGCAAAGGTATCTCCCTGGCGAAGATCACCGCTGCGCAAGCCCTTGGCAAACCAGCGCTTGCGCTGTTCCGAGCTACCGTGGGTAAAGGATTCCGGCACCACGTAGCCCTGCGATTGCATTTGAATGGCATCGTCGCCGATGGCTTCGGTCACCCGAATGGCCTCTTCAATGTCCCCTTCCTCCAGTACGCCCTTCATCTTGTGGGTATGGTGGGCCCAAACGCCGGCGAGAAAGTCGGCCTGCAGCTCCAGGCGGACGGACAGTTCGTTGTTCTGCGCCTGGGAGAGGCGGCTGCGTTGGGCGTGTACCTCGTTCATGATGCCCAGTTCTTGCTGGACGTGGTGGGCCACCTCGTGGGCGACGACAAAGGCCATGGCAAAGTCACCGGGAGCGCGGAAGCGGTTTTTAAGTTCTTGGTAAAACGAGAGGTCGATGTACAGTTTTTCATCGCCGGGGCAGTAAAAGGGGCCCGTGGCCGAGCTGGCGGTTCCACAGCGCGACTGCACCTGCTGGGAGAAGAGGACGAGGACGGGCTCGTCGTAGCTGCGTTGGAGTTGTTCGCGGAACAAGACGTCCCAAATGTCTTCGGTATCCTTGAGGACGACGCTCACGAATTCGGCCAGTTCGTCTTCCCCACCCTGGGCGGTGCCTCCGGGGGCGGGGGCGGTGGTGCTCGCTCCATCTTGCCCCAGTTGGGAAAGGACCTGGCTACCATCCCCACCGAGGAGGGTGACCAGCAGGTAAATGACAATTGCCCCGATGCTGCCGCCCGCTCCGGTACGAACGGCACCACCGCCCCGACGGCGGTCTTCGATATTGGTGCTTTTTTTTCTTCCTTGCCAACGCATGTTTTTAGGTTTTAGGTTTTAATTCGTTTATTTAGTCCATTTT
>CALCCH010000430.1 GCA_937899855.1 uncultured Saprospirales bacterium
TTGGTCACGCCCTGCTCAAAGGGACTGACTTGACCGCTTTCGAATCCGGGGTTGAGCAGCAGAGTCTGCTGGGCCCGGGTCAAAAGGGACCCCAGCAAGCTGCTGAATAGGAAAAGGAGTATTCTGGAATGCTTTTTCACTAGAATTGTTTTTAGAGGGTTAATGGATGGGTAAAAACGAAAGTAGCGACACCGTGCCGACTGCGCAGCAACCCGCTGATGGGGGCGCTCCCTCAGTCATTCCGCGTCGGTTTGTGTCTGGTTTGTGGAGTAATAAATGTATCCGGAGAATGGCGGGCCACGCCCGCGCGTAGTGGTGATTTGGCCAAATGAAAAATACCGTGCTACGAGTCTAAATATAGCCTAGAACGAACCAGCAAAAAAGAACGATTTTAGGGCTTTTTTCCCCTCTCCCTTCCCGTCATACCGCTCCCCCGCTCGGGCAACGGTCGCCCCCGCCCTCCGGACTTATCCACTTTTTATCCACATTATGTGGATAAGTGACCGTATTTATCCATCCAAAAGCCTCTGATTATCAGCAACTTTAAATAATTGTTAAATCCGTATGAATTTATTTTTAACGGAAGTCAAACTCGTCCAGCAGCGCTTGCAGGGTTTGGAGGTACTGCCCCACGTGCCAACCGTCGACGACGGCGTGGTGGGCCTGCACGGAAAAGGGCAATTGGGTGCGGTCGCCCTCCCGGAAGTACTTGCCCCACACGATGCGCGGCACCGAATCACCGGGATGGTAAGGCATGGCGTGCTGTACGCTGGTAAAGCTGACCCAGGGCACGGCGGAGAGAAAGAGGTAATCATCGCGACCGGCCTCGTCTTCCATGGAGGGATTTTGCTGCATCCGGGCGACGGCGGCGTGGTAGGCCGCCACAAATTCGGAAAACTCGGGGCGGTAGTCGACGTAGCAGAAGCTAAAGACGGTAGAGGCTTCGGTGGGTACGGTAAACGAAGGGTGGACCAGCTCGTGTTCGACGACTTGCTCGCCGCGGATGCGCCAGCGGAATTCGGTAATGGCATTGGCCGCTCGGCAGACGAGGTAGACGATGGTGGGGGTAAAGGCCAGGTTTTGGCTTTGGAGGCGGGCGAGGAAGACGCTGATGTCCAGGTGGGTGCTGAGGCCAAAATGGGGGTGGTTCATTCCGTTGAAGAGGGCGAAGTGCTTCTGGCGGTGGGGATTGTCAAAATGGATAAATTTCATGGTCCGGCGTTTGTAAGTGAAGGTTCCAGGCGGGGCGAAAATGTAAAAAAAATAGGACAAAGACCGGGCTTTTAAGTCAAAAAGTGTACCTTAAAACAAGACTTAGATATTCGATTTAAAATCGCGCAGCACATGAATCAAAGCTTCCACTGGACCACCGCCGATGGCCTCAAAATCTACGGCCACGACTGGTCGGTCGATCAAGCCAAAGCCGTTTTTTGTCTCATCCACGGCTTTGGAGAACACTGCGAGCGCTACCACCACGTAGCGGCGGAATTCAACCGCCATGCTTACGCCATGGTGGGCTACGACCGGCGGGGGCACGGCAAGTCGGAAGGCAAACGGGGCCACACCACGGGCTACGCCGCCTTCCTCGACGAGATCACCGATTTGATTCAAAAAAGCGCCGAACGCTACCCCGGCGTTCCCCAGTACTTCTACGCCCACAGCATGGGAGCCAACCTCGCCCTCAACTACCTGCTACGCCGCAAGCCCGACATCAAGGGCGCCATCGTCACCGGTACCTGGATCCGCCTGTCCAAGGAAATCCCCGGCATTCTCAAAAGTATTCTCAAGCTGATCAATGCCGTTTACCCCACTTTCACCCAAACCACCCCCCTCTACCCCGAGCTGATCTCCACCATCCCCGAGGAAGCCCAAAAGTACGGTGACGATCCCCTCAACCACGGCGAAATGACGGCCGCCACCGCCACCGCCATGTTCGACGCCTGCCGCTACCTCGAACAGTACGCCGGCAATTTCCCCGTCCCCCTCCTCAAGCTCCACGGCGCCGCCGCTCACCTCATCGCTCCCGTGGCCGCCCAGCATTTTGCCGAACGCGTCAGCGGCGACGTTCAATTCAAAAACTTCCCCGACCAAGCCCACGAAATCCACAACGACCGCCTGGCCCCGGAAGTCTTCCAGACCGCCATCGCCTGGGCCGACGCCCACACGGCCTAAGAACGATCCCGTTCCTCCTGGTTGCCAAAGGAGCGCCACGATACCTCCACCCGCTCGTTGCCAAACGCGTAGGACAGCGTAAGCCGTACCCGCCGGCTGCCGTAGTTCTGTCCGTAGGTATTCCGCACCCCATTGACCTCCGAGGCCAAGTGCCACAAACTCGCCGTATTCAAGTCGTCAGTCGCATGTACACAGACCGACCACCTCTGGTTTTCGCATTTTTTCCGCTAAGCCACATCCATACAGTAAGTCCCCCCCACCTCAAAAAGATGACTGCGGTGCTCCGGCGACCACCAAAAATCCAGCTGCGCAGACCAGTCCCGTCCCAATTGGAAACTATTGCTGGTCGACAGGTACAACTGGGCCCCATTCCGCGCCCGAGCCGTGTAGGCCGCGACGATATCGGTGTGGCGGTAAAATAGGTACAATTGGTTCTGACTGCTCCACCACGGAGCCGGATCGAAGGACCACTGCTCCCCCAAGCCAAAGTGAACCGCCGAATAGTAGTTGGCGCGGAGGGTCGCCTGGATTTGCGTTTCGTCATCGGCGGTAAATAGGGTGCCAAAACCATTGGTGGTGCGCTGCACAAAAGCATTGGTGCTAAAACGGCCACGGTAGACGTGGGTCACCTCGAAAGTACCCGTGGTCGAAGCCTGTAGGAAGGGGTTTCCTTCCGAATAGCTCTTATTATTGAGATAGACGCGGAAGGGGTTGAGGTCGCGAAAACCCGGCCGGTTGATCCGCCGCCCCAGGCTGAGGGCCAGCTGGTGCTGCTCCCGGGGCTGGTAGCGCAGGTAAAAAGTCGGAAACAATTGCCGGTAACCTTGCTGGTGACGCTGGCCCAGCTGGGGAGAAACGCCTTCGGTTTGGGTTTGCTCCACCCGCAGCCCCAGCTGCCCGCGCCAGGCGGTGCCCCATTCACGGCTGGCGCTGGCGTAGAGCGCCCAGGTTTGTTCGTGGTAGGTAAACGCGTTCGACTGCTGCGAATCGCGATGGCGACGGCCCGTATCATCGCGATAAACCTGCAGGTCATTGTGGCTGCGGATTTGGCTGTAGCGCAATCCGTAGTCGAAGGCCCACTGCCGCCAGGGATGTACCATATCGGCTTTAAAACTGTAGTTGCGAATTTGCTGCCGCGATACGTTGGCCCCCGCCCGGTGTAGCCGCAAGGCTTCCCGATCCGCATCCAGGGTCTCGATGACGTAGTCCAGGTCCAAGTGGTTTTGATAGTTCATCCCATCCAGGTCGATGGTCAGCCGACGCCCGGAACTGTCCAGATCGGCGGTGAGGTGGAGATTGAGCAAGTGGTGCTGGCGCTGTCGGTCGTCAATTCCCCGGTTGAGGAGGATGGAATCCAAATTTTGTTGGGCATCAAAAATTTGCGTTTCGATCGGCCCGCGGAATCTTGGCTGTGCCCACTGCCCTTGGTACTGCACGCCCACCCGAAGGCGAGCGTTGAGGTCCTGATCGAAAGTGAGGTGGGTGTGAAACTCGTCCCGGCGCATCCGCAGTTGGCTCTCCCACTGCCAGGGGCCAGCAGCCAGTTTGGTCGTACCGTACTCGGTGTGCCACTGGCTGCCCCGACTGCCTCCCCAGGAGCACAGCAGGCTACTCCGTTCTTTGCGATAGCTAAAGCGGTTACGCAGGGTCACGACGTCGTAGCGGTTGCGCTCGTAGGTGAGGGTACTTTGGTTTTTCCAGTGGTGCTGCCGACCGCCCTTGTACACAATATTGATCAGGCCGCCCTTGCCCTCCGCAGCGTAGCGTGCCGGTGGATTGCTGATGATTTCCACCCGCTCGATGTCCTCCGCCGCAATGCCCGCCAAGAAGGCGATAAGTTCGGCGCCTTCCAGAGCGATCAGTCGGTCGTTGACCATGACCCGCAGGTTGCCGCGCCCCACCAACTCCAGGCGATTGTCTTGCAGCTGTATTCCTGGTGCCAGCTTGAGTACCTGTACCAGGTCACTGCCCGCCGCGGCGGGGCTCTCGCTTACGTTAACCACCAGCCGATCAAAGCGGCGCTCGACCAGCTGGCGACGGGCGGTGACCAATACTTCGGACAGTTCCTCAGAAGCTTCCAGCAGTTGGATGGCACCCAGATCGCGCTCCGCCGCCAGGGTCAGGGAAAGCTCGCGGGGGGTGTAGCCCAGGTAAGAAAAAACGAGGCGGTAATCCCCGGGGAACAGGTCGGTTTGAAAGTGACCATCCAAGTCGGTGGTGGCTCCGGTGACCAGGAGGCTGTCGGGGGTATAAACACTTAGGGTGGCAAAGGCCAGTGGCCCGGACGGGGCGACGATTTGCCCCCGCAAGGCAACTTGGGCCAGGCTCGGGCGGACGCAACACAATACGATAAAAATTAAAGTCCAACGGATCATGACAATTGATTTTGATTTGATGATCCAAAGATGGACGCCAGCACGGCGCAAAGCGACGGACTAAAGAAAGTCGAACGGATTGGGAGACTACAAAAGGGTTTGACTTTTTGCACCAAAGGTTCGACTTTCTGCTAAACCATTGATTATGAGCGACTTTTACGATAAGCGCTGGGCGTCATTCCGCTGTACTTTTTAAAGGCCGTATTAAAGGAAGATTTGGAGTTGAAGCCCACGGCGTAAAGAATTTCGAGGATGGTCCGTTGCTTTTGGTCGGGATCGCGGAGTTGGGCCTGGGCTTCGCGGATGCGGTATTCATTGACGAAGTCGAAAAAGTGTTGCCCCGCTTTGTGGTTGATGAGGATCGACAATTCGTTGGCGGCCATCCCGCAGTGGCGGGCGAGTTTTTGGAGGGTGAGGGAAGAATCGAGATAGGGCTTTTCGCTTTCCATGAAGGCGCGGAGTTGATCGATTTTTTGCTGGTCCTCCGCATCCAGCTCCGCCGCTACGGGGGCGGCTTGCTCCGTTACCAGGGCCGATACTGCCCGCAATTCGGAATTGATCCCCCGAAAGAGTTGAGGGTAGTAGAGGGCCTTGCGGATGATGTAGAGGAAGAAAAACAGGAGGAGCAGGACCATGATGACCCGCACCAGGTTGAAGGCATCCGCGCTGGGGCCGGTATGGCGGTAGACCTGCTTGAACAGGGAAAAGGAAAACAGCAGGAGGTTGAGGCTATTGAGTTGGTACAGCCAGCGGTAGACCAGCAGCCGCGAGTCGGAGTAGTTTTCGAGGAGTACTTTTTTGGCCTTTCCCAAGGTCCAGAATGTGAGGAGGATGTAAAAAATGGCCTGCAGATAACCCAGAACTATGGCAGCCCTTGCTTCCCAGTGCGTGTAATAATCACTGAGGAAGGTATTTTGTTCAGCCGAGCTTACCAGGTAGAAATTGGGCAGGAACAGCAGCAGGGTCACCAACAGTGGCGCCAGGTGCCACAGGTGGACGGGGCGGAGTCGAAAATCCTGGTAGATGGAAGCCAGTACGTAGAGGTACAACAGAGGCCCCACCAAAATGCCGATATCGTCGCGCAACTTGTCCAAGGCGTAGGGGATTTGGATAAAATAACCGTAGAAAAACACACTAATCGTCAGGGCCGTCACGAAGATTAGGGCTGCCAAAAGCCGATTCCCAAGGGGGCGAGTGCTGGGCACCGTCAGCAAAAAACCTACCATCAAGAGTGCCATGATGATGAGGACCAAAGTACTGCCATTAAGTAGGGTAACGATGTCCATGCGGCATTTCGATTCCGTAATATCAGCCACCAAATGTAGGGCTTTTTATCCAGGGTCCGACACGCTCAACAAAAAATCCGACACGTTCGTCAGAAAGGCCGTGACCAAAGGAAATGCGCGGGGATAAATCAGCGTATCCAATAGTAGATCCCTTATTTATCAATTAAAATTTAGATCGTATGAAAATCACCAAGCTTCGCCTGAGCCCTGCCCTCAGTACCCAACAAATCATCAGCCCCAAAACCGCCCAGCACATCAAGGGTGGCAATGCCAATGGGGCCGCTGCGGAAGCCGATCCCATCATCATTGATGTAATCGACGGTAATTAATTTTTGGCAACCAAAATATACCAGCCATGAAAGACACCCCCGTTACGTGGAAGCACTTGGCCGCGCTCCAACGCCTTTCCCCCCAAGCGACCCGAGCCCTCAAAGGTGGTCACCACGCCGCTACTACGACCGATACCGAACGCATCATTACAGAAGACGTCATCGACGTATGACGTTTATTAGCTCATTGTCAAAATCAAAAAATCATGAAAGTTAGCCTTCAGCAATTGCAGCAACAGCCCCAAATCCATCTGCTCGACGCCCGAGCGAGTCAAAAACTCAAAGGCGGTGACGCGGACTTCATCATCGAAGAAGTGATGGTGGGTGGGGCCTAGATTACAGCCACGGAGTAGCGCCACCAGGGTAAGGGGGGCGCTTACGCCGACTTATAAATTGATATCAAATGGCTAAACGGGAGATTCCGGCGCCACCTGCGGGGGGAGGTCGGAATCCCTTTTTTCCTCCAGCGCGCCCCGATCGAGGCTCTTTATGCTCACCGCTTGCGCCCCAAATTCCCGCACCAGAAAGTCGGTTCCTCGTTCCAGATCAATATCGCCGCAGGTAAAAATATCCACGGCGGCGTAGCCGTATTCTGGCCAGGTGTGCACCGTCAGGTGGCTTTCCATGATGATTACTACCCCCGATACACCCAGGGGACTAAAATGATGAAAACGGCTCTCCACGATGGTGGCGCCCATTATCCGCGCCGCAGCTTCCATCAGGCTTTGGATACGCGGGCAATCCACGAGCAGCGCTTCGGGGCAGCAGGTGAGTTCGAGGATCAGGTGTCGTCCGAGGTAGTTCATAGCTTGCGTAAGTTAGTGGATTTTTTCCTTTCTAAACTTCTCCCAGTCTTCCAAAAAATACGCCAACAAAGAAGGCTGATCGAGCCGATTGGCCTCCAGGTTACCGGGATTGCGGATGTCTTTCTCAAAGTTAAAAAGATGGGGCAATATCTCCCGATCCAAAAAGCGACACGTCGGTGGGGGGTCGATCTCCTGGGGAACCAGGGGTTGGCCCGCGGCGAGGTGGAAGCCCCAGTCGCCAAAGGAGGGAACGTAGACGTGGTAGGGGTAGACGTGTTCAAATCCGCTCTGGACCAGGGTTTCGTAGATGCCCCAAAAGGCTTTGGTGGTGTGAAAGGTGCCCGTAGCTTGGGTCACGAATAGCCCTCCCGGGCGGAGGCGTTCGCGGGCCAGGCGGTAAAAGGTAGTGGAGTACAACCGAGCCAGCGATTCGTTGGAGGGGTCGGGCAGGTCGGCCAGGATGAGGTCAAATACTTGGTCCCGCTCCTTGAGAAAAACCATGGCGTCCTGGCTGACGAGTTGGACGCGGGGATCGTACAGGGCATCCGCATTGAGCTGGCGGAGGCGGGGGTGCTGGCGGGCCAGCTCGAATACGGCCCCGTCCAAATCGACGATGGTGACTTGGGCCACTTCGGAATAGCGCAGCACTTCCCGCGCCAGTAGGCCTTCTCCCCCTCCCAGAATCAGTACCGATTGGCGGCGACGGGCGAGTTCGAGGGGCAGCACCGCCAGGGCCTCGTGGTAGCGGTATTCGTCATCAGAGGAAAACTGGATGATGCGGTTGATAAACAATTTGAGGTCTTCCTTATTCTGCGTCAGGACCAGCTTTTGGTAGGGCGTCTGTTCGGAATGGATGATCCGGTGCGAGTAAAAACCGTCTTCCCAGTGGGCGAGCAGCCGCCCCGAAAAACTCAACAGCACCAGGAAAAAGAGCAGACAGACCAGGGCGGCCACCTGGAGCCAATTCTTTTTCTGGACCGAAAGGCGGCGGGTAAAAAAGCGGTAAATCCAAAAGCCCAAAGCTACGTTAATCATTCCGAACAGGATGGAGGTCTGGAAGGTGCCCACAAAGGGGAGCAGGAGAAAGGGAAACAGCAGGGTAGCGATGAGCGCGCCCAGATAATCGAGACTGAGGACGTAGGCCAAATTGGATTTGAGGGGGTAATAGGTCTTGAGAATTCGGACCAGCAGGGGCACCTCAAAACCCGTCAGTACCCCAATCAAGAAAGTAATACTGAGCATCACCAGTTCGTACTGCCAGGTGGAGAGTTGGTCGAAGACCAGGTAGAGCAGGGGAATACTCATTCCCCCCACCAACCCCAGGGCAATCTCTACCTTGACGAACCAATCGAGCAGGTCCCGCTGGATAAACTTGGTGAGGTAGGCCCCCAGCCCCATCGCCGCCATGTACACGCCAATGGTCAGCGAGAATTGCTTGACGCTATCTCCTAAAAAATAAGAGGAAGTGGTGCTGATGAGCAACTCGTAAATCAAGGAACACAAGCCCGCCACAATGACCGCCACAAAAAAGGCGATCTTTTCCGATTGACCTTTCATATTTTATATTTTGAACCAACAAATAAATCACTTTTATTTCAAAGTCGAAAGAAAGCCCCTATATTTGTAACGAATGCCCCATTTTTTGCGGCATCACTAAAACCCTATTTACTAACGAAAAAATCTATGATGACTGGACAAAACCTAAAGTACATCCTGTACGGCTTAGTAGCCCTGTTTTTTCTCTACTCTTGGTTTGGTGACAGCTCCGAAGGAGAAGTGGTGTACGAAGAAATCGAACTGCCAACCCAAGGATTGGCCACCATTCTCCAGGAGACGGAACCCGAATTGTTTAAAATCGAAGACGAACAGCCCCTCGCCAGTACCGAGGAAAGCATCATCGTGGCCAAATACCTGGACGGCCAGATCGATACCTTTACGCTGGCGGAAGTACGCCTGATGGAGCAAAGCACCGGCACCTCCCCGCGCAACCGCTCGCTGGTCCGTGCCGCCTCGGCGGGCTTCTTTGGCTACATGCTGGGGCGCTCCATGTCGAGCCCCGTCCGATCCAGTGCCTACATGGATCAAAAGACCTACAACCGCGTCAACAGCACCACCGGCAACCAAGTTCGCAGCACCACCTCCCGTACCACCCGTGCCAAGCCCAGCAGCGGCAAATCCGGTTACGGTGGCAAGTCTACCCGCTCCTATGGCGGCTAATCCCATTCACGAAACGGGCCCCCTGCCCCTCGAAACCCTCGAAGGGCAGGGACTCCAATGGTTCGTCCAGGGCGAAAACCACGATTACATCCCCGAAGAATTTATCGAACTACACCCCACCGAGTCGCAGGACCTGCTCCACGCCTCGGCCGTCTTGTTCGACTACTTTGTCCAAGCCATCCAGGTGGTCGCCCGCGAAGGCCGTTGGTCCGAGCTGCACCTGCCCAACCACTGCATCCGGCTGCTCCAGTACTCCATCGAACGCGAACTGGGCAACTACCTCATCGGCCGCTTCGACTTCTCCGGTGGACTGGCCCAAATCCCGCCCCGCCTCATCGAGTTCAACGGCGATACCTGCTCACTACTCCCCGAAACGGCCTTTATCCAGGAGGAATACTGGGAGCAAGAACGCGCCGAACTCCCCCCCGGAGAGCCCTACAACGAACTGATGGTCAGCCTCACCGAGCGCTTCGAATACCTCCTCGAACGCTATCCCGATCGCGAGGCCACCCTGCTCATCACCACCATGGGCGGAGATGATGACTGGCTCAATGCCGACGTCATCTCCGAAGCTGCCGAACGGGCTGGCTTTGACGAAGTCCACTACGCCGACCTGCAAAAAGTGACCTTCTCACCCGAAGAAGGCATCTTCCTAGAAGTAACTCCCGGCAATTACCTGCGCTTCGATTTTTGGTACAAGATGCTCCCCTGGGATTTCTTTCTTTTTGAAGAACCCGAACTCTTTGCCATCCTCGACCGAATCGTCCGTCAGGAGCTGTGCATCATCCTCAATCCCGCCTTTGCCATGCTCCTGCAAAACAAGGGCCTACTCAAGATCATCTACGAACTCTACCCCAATGCGCCCGAGGTGCTCCGCGCCGGTCGCAGCGCCGTCGACTTTCCCGATCAGCGCTTCGTCAGCAAGCCCTTCTTCGGCCGAATGGGGGAAAACATTAGCCTCCACGATGGCCAGGTGGTCGCCAAAGTAAAAACCGAGGGCGACTACGGCAGCAATCCCATGCTCTACCAAGAGCTCGCCCCCTTTTACACCGACCTCGAAGGACACCGCTACCAGCCCAGTGTTTTCTGGACCGGCGAGGCCTCGGCCATCTGCATCCGCAGACAGGACAGCCTCATCATCGACGACGATGCGGAATTCCTCTGCCACATCGTTGCGGAAAAAGAGGAAGAAGACTAATCCCGCAATTTTGCCAACAGCCACTGCCGCTCGGCAACGGTTTTCTTACCCCGAATCTTATCCAACAGCATCGTCCGACGGCCGTCGTTGTAGCGCGTCGAGGGGTGAATAATTTGCTTCAGCAGGTCGATAAAATTATTGTAGCCCTCCCGCTGCAAATCGGGCAGCCGCGATCGGGAGACCCGAAAGATGAATACTTTGAAGGCTTGAATCTTGGCGTCGAGCAGATCGGATTCCAACTCGTAGTATATCTGCACTTCCAGGCGGCGCGCCACCAGCTTGAGGTAAATGTCGGCAAATTCGTAGGTCAGGCAGGCCTGCGCCGCCTCGTAATGGCCCCGGGCAAAGAGCAGATTCGCCCGTTTGAGGGTATAGATCGAGCCGGTGTCTTCGGTACGAACCAGTCGGTGGCGATATTTTTCGAGAAAGGCCTCCACCCAGTCGAGCTGATCGGATTTGAGCCCTAGGGTGACAATGGTTTGAAAAGTGGCCGGCAGCAGGCCCTCGCCGTAGGTGAGTACCCCCTGTTCGAGCCCCACTTGGTAAAGGTTGAAGAGGGGGGCGAGGTATTCGCTTTCGCCGGCGTTGTAGCGGCTGGTACAGAAAATGCGCAACACCCCGTGAATGATTTGGCGCTGGTTGAAACCGATCTCCATGGCCCGCTCGTCGTAGACGCGTTGGAGGGCGTCGAAATCGGCGGCGGTGGCTTCCTCTTGCAGGAGGTGGTAGGCGCGATAAAACAGCTCGATGAGGGGTTCTTCGCGGAAGTAACCGGCATCGAGCAGGGGCATCAGGGCGTCGAGGGTTTCGAGGGCGCCATCGGCGGCGATGGCTACCTGGTGCTTGTGTTGGTTGAGCCAAACGCAGGCCGCTTCGAGCTTGACGGCGAGGAAGAAATAATCCAAACGGGAGAGGGTGGCCGGCAGGTTGAGGTCGGATTTGCGAATGTTGTAGAGGCTCTGGACTTCGGTCAACTCCTTGGCCAGCAAGAAATCAATCCAGTAGTGGTAGGGGTCTTTGCGGACCGTTTGGGCCTGGCGGTGGATAGCTTGGCGGTGCCACTTTTCGAAAGCGGTGATCATGTTTTTCTCGCGGTAGAAAGCGGCCAGGCCGTGGGAGGGGGAGGGAAAGCCAAAGGTTTGGGATTGGTAAATTTCTACGATGAAACGCTCCAACACCTTGTTGAACTTGGTCATCAATTGTTGGAGCTGGTTTTCGTTGTAGGGCCGGTCGGGAAAAAGGCGGGCGTAGGCTTTTTCCTTGGTGAGTTTCTTATTTTCGAAGTGGGGGTGAAAACGCCGGAGATACTGGTAGAAGTCAATCAACTTTTGCTCGCGTCGCCCACCGAAGAAAAAGGGCGATTCCAAAAAATGGCCCAGGCGGTTCATTTCCTTTTTATCGAGCTGCCTCAGAAGGCCAATCAGTTTGGTGCGCAACATGAAGATGAACTTGAAAAGCCAAAAAATAGAAAAAATCTGTAATCAGATTTTCGTGGAAAATAATTCATTTTCCCCATTTCTGTGAAAAGAAGCACCTCCGATCTGCAATCGATCCGCAACCGATCCGCACTTGCGGGTGCTCGCCCCACAGCCAATTGCTTATTTATCACCATCTAAACCCTGTCCTAATGAAAGCATTTATCCGACCATTGCTGATGCTTTGCGCCTGGGTACTTGGTATGGCCAGCACCACGGCTCAGGCCAATCAGGCCACCATTTTCCTACTAGACGATACCAATGCCGCCCAAGTTGCCACCGCCGTTCTCAACACCCTTCAAAACAACGCTCCTCCGTATCCGGGCAATACCCTCAGCCACAGCGAACTGACCCAGTTTTTTAATGCTTACCTCAACAATCCCGTCTACTCCTTCAACCCCACGGCCTGCCCCAGCCCGGGCACCCGGGTCTTTTTCA
>CALCCH010000431.1 GCA_937899855.1 uncultured Saprospirales bacterium
AAAAAATTTTGAAAAAAAGTGGACTTTGCGAAAAAATGAATTTTGGAAGGAGGGGAGTAGGGAGCGGATTGGGGGCTGGGAGGTGCGTGGAGGGGCAGGGATTAGATGATTTCCTTATTTTGAATTTATACTGTTATTAGTTGAGGTCGTGTCTTGGATGGGGTGGGACCCACCCACAAGGCACGACCCGCTGCCGGCCTCCTCGGCGGCCACCGCAGCACGTACGGCTCCGACACCCAACCTAGAGTTCCCTACTCTAACTTGTAGAAAGTATACCGAGCCCTTCTTTCGCTAGCAGTAGAAAAACTCTAAACATAGACGCCAAAACGAAAAAATTCCATAAATAAAAATGGTGTAAGTTCGAAAAAGTGGGTATAAGCCCTTGATAATGAGGGAGAAAAAATTTTGAAAAAAAGTGGGGCGTACGAAAAAAGAATTTGGAAATGACGGCTACGGAGGTAGGGAGTAGCTCGTATGAGCACTGCGGTTCACAAAAACTGGGTGCTTGTTGTCGTCCCCCTCAGTTAAACGTCTTTCTAAATTCCAAAGGCGTTAATTGAGTCTTCTTCTTAAACAATTTGCTGAACGATTGTGGATGTTCAAATCCTAGTCCGTAAGCAATTTCGTTGACCGATAATTCCGTAGTCGAAAGTTTTTCTTTGGCCAATTGGATCAGCTTTTCGTGAATGAATTCTTGGGTACTCTTGCCCGTTAAGGTCTTTAGTAATTTACTCAAATAGTTGGGGGATAAGTTAAGCTGCTTGGAGATATTCTTGACCGTCAGCAAACCATTCGATGATAGATTGTCGCCTTTGAAAAAATCGTTTAGCAAGTCTTCCAGTTTTTCGAGTACGCTGTGATTCGATTTTTTTCGAGTGATAAATTGTCGGTGGTAAAAACGTTCGGAATAGGAGAGCAGCAATGCTATTTGAGTGATGATGTGGCCCTGGCTGTATGGTTCAATACTGGAGTTGTATTCTTGGTTGATGTTTTGAAAGATACTTACGAGCATGTTTTCTTCCTTATCCGACAGGTGCAGGGCTTCTTTCAAGTGGTAACCAAAGAAGTCGTATTGTTTGATCTTTTTGGCAAGGGGAGTACCCCATAGGAAATCGGGATGGAAAATGAGTAAGTAGCCCGAATGCTCCAATCGTTGGCGAATGCCCAATTCAACACGCATCACCTGATGGGGCGCTACAAAGGCCAGTATCCCTCCGTCAAAGTCATACTCTTGCTGGCCGTACTTCATTTTTCCAGCGGTCAAATGTTTTAGGGCAATGCAGTAGAAACCGTGGGTGACCTGAGAGGCTCCCCCGGCAGGATAGGCGATATCGGCAAAGTTGATCACACTGACCAGAGGGTGCTGGGGTTTACCCAGCCCATTCCGCTTGTGGTATTCGGAGATGCTTTTGATGTGAATAATATCCTTAGGCATGTGGGTTATGGTTGTGCCCGCTCGTAGGCGGTGGCGAAGTCTTTGGCAAAATCCACCAGCTTTACCGCTCCCATTTTGGCTGGTTGGTGATGGAGGTAATTTTCGGTCAATCGGCCTTGCTCAAGGCTGCGGTACATTTCCGTAAGTAAGCCCACAATATTTGTGGGTATTCCATTTTGTTCCAGGGCTATTTTTACTGCTTCATCGGAAACGATGGTCCATTTCAAATCGGGTTTGCCGATGGCGCGACCCAAAGCCATCGCAATTTCCTGCCCAGTGTGTTCCGAACTGATGATGTAGCGAAACAAGGCCCGCTTGGGTTTGACCAGCTCTTCGGCAGCTACGGCGGCGATGTCTTTGGGGGAGACCAGGGGGAATTTTTCCCGCCCGTAGTTTACCACAATTTCCCCATTATATTTAATCATGTCCACGTAATTGTACAAATTGTAGTAAAAATAGGTGGGTCTTAAAATGGTCAAGTCAATACCTGTCAATTGTTTGATGATTTCTTCCGAAAAATGGGCACCCAAAATGGGTCCCGTTCCGTAATTTAGGTGCGCCCCAAAGCTGCTCAACTGTACCACCCGTTTTACTTTGGTCCGTTTGATCGCCGCTGCGAAGTTGGTGCTGGTGCTGCGGTAGTATTCCCTAATGTCCGGCTGGGAATAATCGGGTGGGTTCATCAAGAATACGGCGTCGGCTTTGCTAAAGGCCGCCACCAAAAAATCCAAATCCTCCAAAGAGCCGATTTGGGAAATGGCCCCGATGGCTTCTATCTCACGTTGTCGATCGGGTGAGCGACTGATGATCGTTACTTGGTGTCCAGCTTCAATCAACTGCTCCGCAAGTGGTTTTCCGATGTTGCCCAAAGAACTGGTCAGGGTAATTTTCATTTTTAAGTTTTTTTGTGCAGTACAAAGATCGGGAGGAAGCCGGACGATCAGCTAGCCAAATCACGCCATGTGTAATCCAAATCTATCCATAAGCACTACTGAAGTAGCTTGCCCTGATAAATTCACCAATCCATTGGGGTAAGCTACTTTATATTTTGCATCGTGTACTGGCCCTACCGCGAACTACTGGCATTTGCATAACTGAAAAATGGGTGCTATCTTATCACGCGAAAGCTAAAACCAAATCAAAGCCCGTCACTCCTTTCTTTAGGATTTAGCCCGCGCGCACCTCTCTGTTGTATCCACTCGGTACCTTACCGTGCTGGGCCGTACTTATTTTTACCATTGAATCAAGCACAATCAACTCATAAAAAATGAAGCTGAAACCCCTCCTCCTTACCTAGATCCTCGTATCCTCTTGCCAACTGCTGTGGGCCCAATTGCTGGGAAACCACAAAAGTAGCCAGTCTACCCCCAGCGAAGTCCAGGCCAGTACCCTCTCCGCCGGTGCTTACCAGGGCGACGTCAACCTTTTTACCGGTACTTACAACTCCTCCTACACGCTGGGTTCGGTAGCTACCGTATCGGGACTACAGTTTACGCTCAACCTGTCCTACAGCTCTACCTTCGCCAGCGGCGACAACCTGCCTCACGTATCGGGCGTCCCCTACGGAGAAGGCTGGAACCTCGACCTGCCCACCATCAGCGTAAGCGTGGAAGACTACCACAAGTACAGCATTTGGGAAACGGAAAATATTGCCGCCGTCGAGCCCGGCGTCAATCCCACCCGGAAGTACTACGAAGTGGATTCCCTGGGCCGGCCTACGAACTATGCCGGTAGCGAGGGGAAATTGTACTGGTTTGCGCCGATGCTCAATATCCCGGGCGTCGCCAGTGGCCGCTTGGTCTTTAAGTACGAAACCCAGGGGCAATACGTATTTGTGCTGCGCACCTTCGATCGCTACGTCGAGGCTTATTTTGATGGGACGCGTTGGGAGGTGGTCCTGGACAATGGGACGCGCTACAAGCTGGGGATGGCGACGGTGTCGCACCGCAATCCTTCCAACCAGCGGGTAGAGCCGGCCTGCTATCCCTCGCCTTCCAACGAACGCGATGGCGGTGGCGCCCTCGCCAATTTGGTGCTGCCCAAGACGGAGGTTCTGAGTTGGTCCTGTGTGGAAATCTACAACCGGAATTTGGTGGGGAGAATCCGTTTCCTGTACCAAAGCTTTGGAAAATTTGATTTCCACAAAGTCTTTCAACAGCCCGGTTTTCGAAGGGTGAAAAAAGAGCAATGGGACGGCTACTACAAACCCGTCTTACGCGCCGCCGCCCGAGACATTATTCTCACCGAAATCCGCTCCGGTCACGAACGCTTGGTACTGGACTATTCGACGATCTTTCCCGAAGGCGGCTGTCACTTGCTCGACATTCGCGATACGGTCAACGTGGAACGCCTGGATTCAATGTACGCCAGCGAGGTGGTCTATCGACAGGGGGGAACCAGCAATTTCCAAAACTGGAAAAATTACTTACACATTCGGGCGGATGGTGCCGTCTCACAACAAGCCTTCGTCAGCAATACCAATCCCTATCTCGGTGAGGTCAATGCGAAGGTGGGCTACCGCTATCGCCATGCGGAGGGGAGCTACCGGATCAAGTTTAAAGAGGGCTTTTTGGAATCGCCGCGGATCGCTACCCAGGGCGTGATGCCTCCGGGAGAGCTGTATGAGATTCGGACTAAAATTCGGACGGATGTCGACCTGCTGGAGCAAGGGGGCGCCTTGTATGACATCAATCTGGCTACCGGCGATGCCGACGAAACGGGGACGGGCCCCAACTCGGGTGTGAATGGGGATGGCTACCTCAACGCCGGCCCGGAGATCACGGGTTACCTGCCGAGAGATTTTTACGAAAGATCCCGGGGCAGTAGTCTCTTTTCGACTTTTTCGAACATCGTCAAGTGGCATTCTTACGCTACCCACGCTCACTCCCCTTCTAGTACCCCGCTGGAGACCTCCAATTATTTTATGATGCCCAACAATCCCCTGCTCTTCAAGGGTTTTCACATCCAGGTGGGACCGGGGATTTCGGACAATAATTTTACCAAGGAATTTGTGGGCGGTGCCGATGTCCCCTACATTTGTCAGACCTATTTCAATAGCGTCGGGTACAATGAATCCCTCAACTTAAATACCGGTCACGCAACGCCACAAAATTTTGGCGTGGGACTGCCTTTCCACCTGATGATGGAGGACTTCTACGCCCACCTCAGCTCCGGCCGGGCTTACTGTAGCGATTCCCTGAGTAGTAATGATTTTTGGTGGAGCACCAATACCGGCACCACCAACGGCTTTCTCAATCAGCCTACCTTGACTCGGGAGGAAATTAGTACCAACAACTATCGGGAAACCTACCTGGAAGAAGTGGAACTGCGCCGCTATTCCCGGACGCCTTACATGCTGACCGGGGTTCGCAAGCTCGTTTTCCAAAACGGTGGACTGCCCGATGTCGACATCACGCTTAATGGCTGGCGTCTGGTGAGTCGCCTGGGGCTGGAGTACCGACTGGAGACCCTGGAGCGCTACACCAATTACTATCCCGCGGGGGCGGCGGAAAGTCAGCCGGTCAATGCGCCCGTCAACCTGGACCGCAATATTTTTCAATTGTGGAAAATCACCCAACTACCACTCATCGAAGGCGATCTGAGCCATTTGGACTGGGATATTTTTCCCAAGACGCGTTTTGGCTACAAGATCTTTTCGGGTTGGATAGGGCATCCCTCCGCCGGAGCCGCCATCAGTGCCTGGCAGCATTTAAACAATACCTCTCCCCTCACCAACAGCCACACCTTCAACAGCAATTACTCCCTGCTGGATCAAGTCATCGACCCCTTGGGCAAACAAACCAAGGTGACCTACCACTCCATCTCGCGCGAAGATACCAAGTCCTATTCCCTCACCAAGTTTCGCTATCGCTTGCGCCCCTCGGAGCTGAACGAACGCAATATCGACCGAGTGCGCGCGGGACGGCAGTACAGCTTCCAAACCTACGCGGTGGTCCGCTCCGTCAACATCATGGATGAAGATGGGGTCGATAAAAAATGGAGTTACAATTTTATCAATCCCGTCATTCGCAACGATCGCGTTCCGCTGAATAGCAAACTGGCCTACGACTGGACCTACTCCTCCGCCCTGGGCTACGAACGGGTGAGCGTGGAAGAACCCGAACAGGATGGCGAACGCGTGCGGCGCATCTACTACCACCATACCTCCGAGTCGGATTACCTGCTTTGGGGGCGCCTGTACGAAATCCGTCACTACGACGATTACGACGTCCAACTCCGCAAACAGAAATTTACCTATACGGCCCAATTGGCTTTTGAATCGCCCCACCACCGACTGCGGCGATCGAACGAAAAGTTCAACTATTCCGATTACCGCTGCTTTAGTACCGATTACTGTACGAACGATCCACGGCCCCGCTACACGGGCGGCGACTTTGCGGTATACACGGATACCCTCTTGAGCTGGATGAACAATCGGGTTCAAGTCACCGAGGATTCGGCCGTGCTGCGGGACTGGGTGGCGGCCCGTCCCCTGGCGCCGACCGGGCTCACCTGTGCGACGCCCCCGCCGGGTGGCGACTGCAATTGCCACCAGTGGGAATTTCTGGATTCCACCAGTCAGGCGCAGTGTTCCCAATTTTTCAATGCCTACGGGCTTTGGCAAAGCCAGGAGCCCTACCTCGAAGAAAGCGATTACTACTGGCCCACGCCCGGGATTATTCGTACCGAGGGCATGTACGATACGCCGGTCTTTTACGAATCGCGCTTTGCGCGGGACATCGAAAAGACTGCGCCGCTCTACCTCAATAGCTACTTTATCAAAAAGACCACCGAGCAGGATTTTGAGTACGACCACAAGTGTGACGACAGTGGCTTACAGGTCTTTAAAACGATCACCGAGTACGACTACTACGATGCCACCTACGATGGCTATTCCGATTCGCCAGGCTATCCCGCTATGCACCAGGGTTACGCCCGTTTGATTCAGGAAAACAATGGCGACGATTGGTTTGATCCCGATGGCGATACGGAGGGACCGGATTTTGGCGGCCTTTCTTGGGAACCCTCCTGGCAGCTTTACCGCAAGACGAGCTATTCTCCCAATTACGCGGGCATCAATACGGCCTACACCCAGGAAGAGTACTTTTACTACTACGACCTGCTCAACGAATTCTACCTTCAACGGGGTGGGCCCTACCCCGCCAACCGCCACCTCAAGACGGGCTTGTTTACCCTCCATAAATTGGCCAAACAGGATAAGGTGCGTAACTTGCCTTACGAGGTACGGGTGACCACCAAGGAAATTGGTCAGGACCCGCACGTTCGGTCGACCTATTACGAATACGACAAAGACTGGGTACCGGAGAACACTTTTTCCCTTACCCACATTCCCAATCCCAATGGCAACGGCTGGCCTTGCGATACCACGGAGGCGACCTCGAACGGACTACCGGTGGGTGGCTCCGGCTGGGATCCCAACCTGATCGTCAATAAAAATGGGCAGAACTGTGTGTACTACCACGCCAGCTCCGGTCCGCCGGGCTACCCCTGTCGCTTGGAGGGGGAGGTGTTTTGGTACTGCGACTGTAGCCTGAGTGGTCAATTACAAGGGGAGTCGCGTGATCAATTGGCGCGGCCGAGTTGGGGAAAAGAGCGCAAGGGCCATCCCCGGCGCAGCGCGGCCAATGCCAGTACCAGTAACCAAAGTACCAGCGACCTTTTCTATCCTCCCCATAGCCAGGAGCCCTACTGGTTGCAAGACCCCTACGATGATCCCTACGCGGGTTTTGTCTACAACCAGATTGAAGGGAAAGTACTGCTGAAAAAGGTCCACGAGCAGGTGGCGAGTGGCCCTGTCGAAACCCTGACTTTTGACCCCACGACCTTTGATCCCGTCTTCGCGCAGGAGGTCCAAATGGCCAGCGAGGTACGCCAACGCAACCGCTACGGACAGGTGGTCGAGGAAGTGGATGCGCTGGGCTTGGTGACGCGCTACAACTTTTCGCGCGACAGCATCGTCGAGTTTGAAGATTGCTATCTGGGGCAGCACCAAAGTTTGGTGTGGATGCACCTCAACAACAATGTGGGCCTGCCCCAATCGGTGACGGTGGGCTACGGCCTGCCCAATGCCCTGACTACGACTTACGAATACGACTTAAAAAAACGGGTATCCAAGGTCACGGACCCCAACGGCCTGGAGCTGACCTACGACTACGACGACTTTGGTCGGATGGAAAAAGCTTACCGCAATGGGGTGTTGCTCCAGGAGGTGGCATACCAACAATGGCAAAACAATACGGGCCTCGACTTTGCGCAGCGCAGCCATCAAAACTACGTCAGTACCACGATGTACCTGGCGGCTGGGGTAAGCTATAACGAAAAAACCTTTATCGATCCCCTGGGACGGGCCCGGGGTCGGGTACGCGACGATGCGGTGGTCTTTGACCAGTCGATTTACGACAACGCGGGACGGATGACGCTGCAACTGAAACCACAAACGGGCAGCCTACCGACGATCGACTTTACGGGCAATGCGACCGATCATACCGAGCTGGCCTACGAAAATAATTTCCGGGCGCGCTTGTTGAAGACGGCTAAAAACGGCTTGTCGATCAGCGGGACGCGGGTGGTGAGCAATGCTTACTGCCGGCTTGCCAAGGCGGAGGTCCTGGCGGATTTGGCGGCGGCGGGTTCGGTGGTCACGTCGCTCAATGGGAAAATATTTGCCAAGGTAACGACCACTGATGAGGATGGCAAAACGGTCAGTGAGTACAGCGATGCCTTTGGTCGTAAGGTGGCCACCATTAGTTTGGGGGGTACGGCGGCTACCGTGTTTTATTACGACAGTCGGGGAAACGTTCGGGAGGTGATTAACCCGGTGGGACAGTCGTCGGTATACGATTACAATTACCTGGGCCAGCTCTTCCGCAAGACGACGGTTGACGGTGGGGTGAGCCAGTACGCTTACGACCAGCGGGGCCAATTGATCGCCGAGCGCGATGCGGCGGGGGAGACCCGTTTGTACGAATACGACCTCTTTGGCCGGATGGTCCGGCAGGCCCGGACGGATACCGTAGGCGTACTGTCTCCGATCTTCGCGGGAGAGGGCCTGCCCTGGATCGATGGGGTAGGGATGGTGGAATGGCAGCAGGTGCTGGACCAATTTAGTACGGACGAGAAGCGTTGGTATTACGATACTTATCACGCGGCCGACTACGGGCTGACCCCATCCGAAGTCCGCGTTTACCTCAACCACAGCCTCACCCATACGAACGGGAAATTGGTACAAAGCGTGAGTTACGATTTAGCGGGAGCGCCCATTAATTTTAAATTCCTCTCCTACACTGCCGAAGGCTTTTTGAAATGGGAAATCGACCAGTTTAACTACAATGGCATCAGCACCAACTTCCCGGGTTTGGCCGTTCGCATCGACTACCCCCGCTACAACCGACTGGGCAATGTGCAATTGCAAAATGTGGATTTGAACTGTGATCAGAGTCTTGACCTACAGTATTACTACACTTACGATAGTTGGAATCGCTTGGCGGAGGTCTACGCGCAATTTGACGATGCCAAGGATACGGGGCAAAAGGTGGTGAGCTACGAATACGACGATGTGAAGGGAGTGGTGACCAAGCGGCGGCATTACGCCAGTGCGACGGGGGGCTGTGACAATGTCGAAGTGGATGCGGTGGTGTACACTTACGAAAACGATCGCTACCGCTTGACGGATATTCAGAGTCAGTTGTTTGATTGGAAAATCCACTACGATGCGGCGGTGGGAGCTGGCAATGCTTCGCTGACGCGCAATTACAATGGCAACATCAACGTGACCGAGGCCCACTACAAATTGGGCGCGGCGCTCAATACGCCGGGTAATTTTCTGACGCCGACGGTTTACAGCTACTCCTACGATGCGCTCAACCGACTGACGGGAGCTGATGCCTCGATCGAGGAGACGCGGCAGGGCCCGCTGGATCCGCTGGATGCGGGCGACGTGACTTATAGTTACGATAAGGTGGGCAATTTCCAGAACTTACAGCGCGTTTATTACGATGCCCTGGGCAATTTGGAGTACCGCAACTTTAGCTCCCTCTACGCTACGGGGACCAACCGACTGGAGGGGATGAACCTGTCCCTTAATGGGGGCGCTCCGACGCTTTACCGGACCTTTGGCTACGATGCGCGGGGCAACTTGTCGCTGGACAGCAAGCGCAACATTGCCGGGGTGACCTACGGTCGGGCCAATCTGCCCTGGGAGCTGACGCGGACGAGTAGTAGCAGTACGAGTCCACACGTATCGTACCAGTACGACGTCAATGATGCGCGGATTTATAAGGCCACGCGTTTGACACCGGCGGGGGTGTTGAGTGGGGCGGAGTATTACCTGCGATCGGCGGGGGGGCAGGAACTGGGGGTTTACGATTTTAATGCGGACGAACTGCACTGGTACGTCTACGGTGCGGACCGGGTGGCCAAGTTGCGGCACCTACCGACGACGAACTGGCCGGGGGGCTTGGATTTGCAGGGTTTGCGGGGGCGGTCGGATGTTGAGCGGGGAGTGGTGCAGTCGGCGGCGGGTGCCCCGGGCGATCCCACGGGGCCGACGGTGCTGGCGGCGCGTCATTTTGGGGAAGGAACGGCGGTAGACCTCAATAAGCCTGCGAATCAGGAGAAGCTGGCCTTGGCCAGTCGCCTGCGGAATACGGATGGCAGCTATGCATTTCCGAACAATTTATATTATATTAAGGAACGTTCCAACGGGAACGAAGCGCTGTGGTTGGATGAAGATTGGGTGCATTACGATTCGACGCAGTACGAGCTGCTGGCCCACGTCCCACTTTTGAGTGAGCGCCAGCGGTTGGTATTGGAAGATGAGTGGGGCCAGCCCTTGACTTTGAGTTTTGGGGAATTGTCGCTGAGTGGTACGGGCCCCGAGCCCGATCCGAACCCGGGCCCGCAGGATCCGTTTACGGAAAACTTACCGGGGATTAGCGATGCGCCGCTGGTGGATTTGACGTATTATGTGTATGATCATTTGGGGAATACGCGGGTGACGTACCGAGTAGATTTGGATGTGAGGTGTTTGCCGACGTATACGTTGCAGCACGTACAGGATTATTATCCGTATGGGGAAAGTTTGCGGAAGTTTGTGGCGTCAAGTGGTGGGGAGAAGTTTTTGAGTACGCAGCACGAGCGTGATGAGGAGACGGGTTTTGATTATCGGGGGGCGCGGTTTTATGATGGGGAGAGTGGGCGGTTTTTGAGTTTGGATCCATTGGCAGTGAATTATCCTACATTGAGCGATTATGTTTATGTGGCTAATAATCCATTAATTTTTGTTGACCCTGATGGAAGAAAATTTGTAAACCCCTACGAAGATGCGGAGGTATATCAAGAAGAAGCAGACCGATTAACAATGGATCTTGAAAATGCCAAAGCAAATGGCTCGAAAGAAGATGTAAAGGCTGCAAGAAAAGCTATTAAGAAATTTGGAAAGAATAAGATCAGGCGGGTTGACAAATATAAGAAAGTAAATAAATTGTTGAAAGATTTTGAAGCCGCTGTAGGAAAAGAAGAGTATGCTTTTTTTGAGAACCTAACTTTCGAAATATTTATCTCCTTATCCTCTGATGCCAATCGTGAAGGAAAAGAGGATGGAGTTACAAAATTCGAATTCACTAGGAAACAGGAATTCAATGCTTCTACTGGAAAGTTAGAAGTATATCCAAGTGGAATTGTTGGAAATCGATTTACAGTAATTCTATTCGACCAAACTATCGGAACTCTAGGTAATGAATTAGGTGATGTAAAATTTGCTGTAGAGCAGCCAAAGAAATCACTTAAACAGAATATAAACAAGGTCCCATATTGGGAGAAATCCACAACGAAATTTTCAACTCAATACGAGAGCTTTGTTAAAGGTGAGAGAGCAAAACCATCAACTCATGATTTCTAAAGACATAAAGAAAGTGCTAATACAAATTTTGATTATTTTTTCTGGGGTGTCACAGATTTATGCACAAAGTGAAGATACTTACTTTCTAATTAGAAGTGTTGTAAATGAAATCATGCTTTGTGAATCGTCAAAATCGATTGAAGATTATAGTCAGTGTTTAACGGAAATAACAAATTTCATTAAGATTACAGAGTCTTCTGTAATTAGAGGTGAAATTAACCATAAGAGAATTTATCAAGTGTATGATATACAATTCTTCCATTTGGCATTTCATGATAGAAGTTGGATAATGCTTAAATACCAGGACGACAACTGTCGAGGCTGGTATCGTTTAAAAGGGTATAAGGAAAATGACTTCATCCATTTATATCAAATGGTTTTTAAATATTATGGAGTAGGACGGAAGGCATTTGAGGAGTCCTATCTGAAGTGGCAAAAAAAAGACGAACTAGTTAAGAGAGTAGATTTTTCATGTTTAATGGATGCGGTAAGGAAAAGAGATAATAATGTAGACTGTATGATCTCAAATACGGCATATTCAGTTTTTGAAAATACAATTCTAAGTTCGGAAGATGAGTATAGTCGTAAATATAAATCGGACCAATTACTCAATCAGTATTACAGTTACTTCTCGAATAGACTTTATTCAGGTTCTTTTCCAATTAGATAAATGTGTTTACAAAAAGTATTTTGAGATAAGCTGCTAAGTACAAACCATGTAGTTTTGCAGGGTTTTCACTTTTTCCGGCCTCCGATAATGATGAAGAAAATAGAGCAGTTATCCCTGGTCCCGGTCGAAACGTAGTACCAGATGGTAGGGCAACGGGTTATGTTCAAAATGGTCGGACGCGGATTCCTTATCCACGGCATGCCTGGTTTGATGTAATGGCAAAGAGTGGAAGAATCTATAATTCCACGAGTTCTTATCAAA